>CACXBO010000199.1 GCA_902765975.1 Oscillospiraceae bacterium | reverse complement strand
GTGCCTCGGAAGCACTCAAAGATAAGCTCGCCTCTGTCAAATACGACTTCTCCGTCCGGAGAAAAGGCGTCGATAACAGTCTCAACCTCAAGCTCTTTATACGATACGCATTGAATTACCCCGTGCAGCTCAAGTGTAACCTCATCTCCGTCCTCGCCTCCGCTGTCATGTGCGACGAAAGCACCCGTCGGAGTAACCAGCGCCGTCTGATCGCAGTATTCCTCATCGGAGTCCAGATCCACCACCTGTGAGAACGGACTTTCCACAGTCTGAGCCGCAACCGAGCCCGAATTTGTGATATATACGAGTCTCGTTTTAGCTGAGCCTCGAACGACGGCCTTTGCACCAACTTTTTTTATCTCATCCGCGCAGAACGATAGCGTCGAGCCGATTATTTTCCCGATTCCGGCAAAAGAATGGCTGTCAGTAATCGTGAAAACCTTTTCATTTACGGAGCACGGCAGCCTCAGCCTGTTCGAGGCTTTCAGCGTCTCAATTCCGTCTTTATCGGAAATGTCCGTCGGTAGCTTTACCGCCGCATCCGCGTAAGCCGTCATTGAGAACACAAGCTCCAGTTTTATAAGAAGCTTTCTGGAGTTTATAAGTCTCGGCTCACAGGCAGCTACAGAAATATCAGCGGTCAGCAGTGATTCGGAATTAAGCTCCCCGGTCTCGGCAGAGGCGGAAAAGTCTCTGGACATCGTGATAACGCTCAGCTCCGGCACTGAATCCGCGGCGTAAACTACGGATATATCGCAGGCGCCGGTTACGGTCATACGCCCGTTCTCCGAGTCCTTCGAGCGCATATACGGCAGGGCCGTAGCACATACCGTTCGCACTGCGTCGGGCTGAGTTTCCGAAAGATTAACCTCAAAAGTCTCCTCTTTTGTAAACTTCCGGCACAATATCCTTTTTTTATACGCGATTTCGTTATAAGTAAGCTCAAGCTCCATTCATATCTCTCCTTGCATTTAATAACTTCATAAAGAAATATATTATGCAGGGACGCCGAGTATTACAGATCCTCAGCACATAACGTAGAGTCCAAGCACCACAAGAATAATGCCGACTATAAGCCACCACCAGTATGACGGCAGAATAACGGCAAGAATGATGGTTGCACCAGCAGCCGCAAGAACACCCCCGACGACTTTTCCTCTTCCAGTTCTGCAAAATCTCATTTCCGCGCTCACCTCCAGCAAGACCTCATTATTACTATATGACGGCTCGCGGAGATCGGTGCAGAGATAAAAAACGCCCGCGCAATAAATGCGCGGGCTAAAAGGCGAAAACTTTAGGTTATAGGCTCAAAGTCCTGAGCGCCGTGCTTGCAGAGCGGGCAGATAAAGTCCTCCGGAAGCTCGTCGCCCTCATAAATATATCCGCATATCTTGCAGACGAACCCCTTCTTCCCCTCGGTTGCAGGCTTCGGCTTAACGTTGTTCTGATAATAGGTATAGGTCATAGTCTCAATTCGGCTGATAACGCGAGCCTCGGTCACGCTGCATATGAACATCCCATGCGTTCCGAGGTCAAGATAGTCTTCAACCTTAAGAGACATAAAGGAATTGATGTAGTGCGGAAGGAAAACAAGCCCGTTATCAGAGCGCATAGGATTGTAGCCGGCGAATTTGTCAACGTTTCTTCCACTCTGGAAGCCGAAATTCTCAAATACCTTGAACGGAGCCTCGATAGACAGGCAGTTTACGTTCATAATTCCGGTCTGCTTTATAACGTGATGCGAATAGTTCTGCTTATTAATGCAGACGGCAACGCGGTTCGGCTGGCTTGTGAGCTGAGAAACCGTGTTGACTATAAGTCCGTTATCCTTCTTCCCGTCGTTGGAGGTTACGACGTAGAGACCGTATCCGATATTGAAGAGAGCCGTAAGATCATTCTTATTCGCTGTCTCGCTGTTCTGCTGTACGTAATCCTCGCAGAGTTCGTCGGCAAGTGCGTCAAGCTCGCGTTTATTGTCGTCGTTCATCGCACTCATTATGCGAACGCCCGTCTTGGTCCAGCGTATGTCCTTGCAGGGTTCAAGGATCCCCTTCATGACCTTTGCAGCCATCGGCGCCCAGCTTCCGTTTTCTATTACGCCGACCGTGCGCTTCTTATATCCGCGCTCCTCAAGATGCTCAAGGAAAGTGCGCATAAACGGGAATACGTCGGCATTGTAGGTGGTAGAAGCAATGACAAGCTTGCCATAGCGGAAAGCATCCTCAACCGCCTCTGCCATATCCTCGCGGGCAAGATCGCAGACGACAACCTTCGGGCAGCCCTTGGACTTTAGCTTTTCGGCAAGATACTCGACAGCCCTTTTGGTGTTCCCGTAAACAGATGTATACGCAATCATAACGCCTTCAGACTCAACGCCATAGCTCGACCACGTCTGATAAAGACCGAGATAATATCCGAGATTTTCGGAAAGCACCGGACCGTGAAGCGGGCATATCCTCTGAATATCAAGCTTTGCCGCCTTTTTGAGCACAGCCTGCACCTGAGCTCCGTATTTGCCGACTATGCCAAAGTAATAACGGCGAGCCTCGCATGCCCAATCCTCTTCAACGTCAAGAGCGCCGAACTTGCCGAATCCGTCGGCAGAGAAAAGTATCTTGTCCTTAGCATCGTAGGTCATGAGTACCTCAGGCCAATGCACCATCGGAGCTGTCACAAAATTAAGGGTATGCTCTCCAAGCTCAAGAGTGTCGCCCTCCCCCACTACGATTCGGTTATCCGCAAAATCCTTTCCGAAGAAATTCTGCATCATTGTGAACGCCTTGGAGGACGCGACAATTTTAGCATTTGGATACTGTGACGCAAAAGTCATAATGTTTGCGGAATGGTCAGGCTCCATATGCTGAACTATAAGGTAGTCCGGCTTTCTTCCTGAGAGAGCGTTTTCAAGGTTATCGAGCCATTCGTGCTTGAAATGAACGTCTACAGTATCAAAAACGGCTATCTTTTGGTCCATAATAAGGTAGGAATTATAAGCCATGCCGTTCGGAACATCATATTGGCCCTCAAAAAGGTCTATATTATGGTCGTTTACGCCGATATAAAACACTGTGTCTGTAACTTTTTTTATATTCATTGATTAGCCTCCTTAAGTTTTTTGTCTATTTTATCATATTCAATGCTTCTTTTCAATGTTTTATTGGCAAAACCAAATAAAAAAACAGCGGAATCAATCCGCTGTTTTTATCTGATTTTGGCATTTCAGCTTTTTAAGAACATCTCAAGCCTGTCCAGACCCTCTTTGATATTCTCCATGCTGGTGGCATAGCTCCATCTAACGTAGCCGTCAGCTCCGAATGCATTTCCCGGAACTGTCGCTACAAGACCTTTTTCCAGCAGCGCCTTGCAGAAATCAGCGCTCGACTCGATTTTCACTCCCGACAGCGTTTTTCCGAAGGTCTTTTTGACGTTCATAAATATATAGAACGCACCGTCGGGCTCAAGGCAGCTAACGTCATCCATCGCGTTAACTCTGTCTACAAAATAACGGCGGCGCTTAATAAACTCATCGCGCATCATGATCGCGGAAAGCTGCTCGCCGGCATAAGCCTCAACAGCCGCATACTGAGCGGCGTTGGACGGGTTACCGGTTGAATGGCTCGTAAAGTTGGAAAGCGCCTTCGATATCTCCGCGTTTGCGGCACAGAAGCCTATTCTCCATCCGGTCATTGCCCAAGTCTTAGACACTCCGTTGACTACGATAGTGCGCTCCTTCATATCCTCGCTGACAGAAGCAAAGCTAAGGAAATCTCCGGAATAAGTAAGGAAAGCGTAAATCTCATCGTCGATAACGTAAAGATCCTCTTCGCTGATCACCTTGCTCAGCGCCCTTACCTCATCAGGTGAATAGAGCATACCCGTGGGATTTGAGGGATTCGTCATAATAATGCACTTTGTCTTTTCTGTGCAAGCTGCTTTGAGCTGCTCGGGAGAAAGCTTAAAACGCGACTCCTCGGTGGTCTCGATAATAACGGGAACACCGCCCGCCATCTTGATTGCTTCTGCATATGTTACCCAATAAGGCGCAGGAAGTATAACCTCGTCACCCGGATTCAAAAGCACCTGAAGCACAAGATATATAACGTGCTTCGCGCCGCTTGAAACACATATCTGGCTTGGCTTGTATTTCAACGAAAAGGACTTGTCGAGATAATCGCATATTGCTTCCTTGAGCGGAAGAATTCCGGAGGAAGGAGTATAATGAGATTTATCCTCCACAATCGCCTTTATTGCGGCGACTTTGATATTAGTTGGCGTTGGAAAATCAGGCTCACCTGCGCCGAAACCTATAACGTCGATCCCATTTGCTTTCATTTCCTTTGCAAGCGCCGAAATGGCGAGAGTTGCAGACGGGGCGATCCCGGAAGCGACCTTTGAAGTGCATTTCATACCAATTGCTCCTTGTTCAGTTAAAAATCTACACGCATTATATGCACAGAATTGCAAAAATGCAAGCGATCGGGAGCATTTTTAGATGAATATGAATTTGTCAAGGAAGCACTCATTCATTTTTGTGCAAAATAACAGAAAAGCGGCTCTGCCGAGTATGTGGCAAAGCCGCTGACTGTGGTTTTTTATTTTCTTCTGTAATGTCCGGAAATCTCCTGGTGCTTTATTATCTCTTCAAACGTCATACCGGTCGTAAGGTTCTCCTCCGCCCGGATGGCTTCGATCTTCTGCTTTGCAAGCTCATCCTGTATCTTCTTTTTCTTTCTTCGGTTAACGTTATACAGGATAATAAAACCGATATAAGCCGCGAACATCAAAATAATCGCAATTATTATCAGCTTCACAACCCCGTTTTGAAGCGTGCTTTGTATTTGCGATGAGATAAATTTTGCCTTATCAAGCTCAACGGAGTAGTTTGCAAGAAGCTTGACCGTGCCGTAAGAAACCCCGTTTATCATTACGTCGGCTTCGCCGAGCTCTTGTCCCTCGGAAATCGGGGCCTTGAGCGTCTCTCCTTCCGGAACGTTGAGCCTTACAGTGTATTGTATTTTGGATAAGTCAGCGTCGTTATCGACCAGAAGAACAATGGATTCGGCGGGTCTGAGCGCAACGCTTTTTGCGCCGTTGCCAAGAGCTACGTCAACTTCGCTGACAATTTTCATCGTGCTTAAAACAGTTCTGTATGAAAAATTGCTGAATCCCCACTGAAACAGTCTTTTCGTCTCCGTAAAGCTCTGTGTCTGCGTCGTACCGTCGTCAAGAACAACGGAACGCGCCTTCAAAATAACTGAAACAAGGCGAACCTCGCCCTTCTGCGCTGCTGAGGCCAGACAAAAACCTGCGGCGTCCGTATATCCGGTCTTTCCCCCCTTCGCATATTCGTAATAGTAAGGGCTTTTCTCCATTATCAGGTTATTTGTGTTCTTTATCGGTCGTTCAGCGGACATATTCGTTGCCGCAACAGTATAGTTTTCAGTCGCAGTTATTTTAGCAAAGAGCGGCATACTCATTGCTTTTCTGAGGATAAGCGCAAGATCCTTCGCAGTTGAGTAGTTTTCGCTGTCGGTGAGTCCGTGAGTATTTGAAAAATGCGTTCCGGTGCAGCCAATGGACGCAGCCATTGTGTTCATATCTGTTATAAACCGCGAAATTGAGCCGGAAATATACTCTGCTATTGCGTTACAAGGCTCATTTGCAGAGGTCATAATAGCGCAGTAAAGCAAGTCCTCAAAAGATACCCTTTCCCCCTCGGCGAAATTGAGAGAACTTGCATCGCCGTCGATATCCGAATAAAGATTTGGGGATAGCGTTATCGTGTCGCCAAGCGCAGCTTTGCCGCTTTGAAAAGCGTCGATTGCAACGATCGCAGTCATTATCTTCGTAAGGCTTGCCGGATGCATTCGCGCATCCCCGTTCGAGGAGTATAGAATCGTGCCCGTGTCGAGGTCGGCAAGAACGGCAGCGCCGCATTTGAGATCAATACTCTGCGCTGCTGCAGCGTGCGGCGCAGAGTAAAGCGCCGCGGACAATAATAAAGCGGATATTAAATAATAAATAATGATCTTCTTAAAATTTTTCATTTAATTCTCCGAAATTTATGATATAATCGTTAAGAGGAATAATTCCTCTTATATAATACTTAATAAATCCGTTAAAATCAATAGAAACAGATAATTTCGGGATAAGAAAATGAAAGAGAACAGATATATAAAATGGATCCTTGCGCTGACTTTTTGCATCGTAGTCTTTGCTGTAGGCTTCTTTTTCGGACACAGCGGCAAATGGCACAGCGTCAGGATATCTCCTGCCGTTCCGACGGAATACCATTCGTCTGCAGCTGACCTCACAGTCACGCCGGAAAGCAGAACGATTCCTTCCGAGGCAAAAACAGAAAAGATCAATATAAACAATGCTTCACGTGAAGAGCTTGCCACACTTCCAGGCATCGGGACCGAGCTTGCAGGCAGGATAGTTGAGTATAGGGAGACCTACGGAGACTTTATCTGCATCGACGAGATCATAAAAGTCCGCGGGATAGGAAAAGAAAAGCTTGCTGCCATTCAGGATCTAATAACGGTATAGTAAGGAGAGCATATGAAAATACTTGTTGTTGATGATGAAAAGCTTCTTGTAAAGGGTATAAAATTCAACCTTGAGACCGAGGGATATCAGGTCGACACTGCATACGACGGTGAAGAGTGCGTAAAACTCTCCAAAGTGAATGAATATGACCTCATTATTCTCGATCTTATGATGCCGAAACTCAGCGGTCTCGACGCTTGCATGCAGATCCGTGAGTTTTCAACCGTGCCAATTATTATGCTGACGGCGCGCGGCGACGATATGGATAAAATAATCGGCTTCGAGTACGGTGCAGACGATTATATCACAAAGCCCTTCAACATTCTTGAATTAAAAGCAAGAGTGCGCGCCCTTCTCCGGCGCTCTTCTATTGCAAAGGACTTAGACGGCGCGGAAAAACTAACCATTGGAAATATTACGCTTGACTACCAACGGCATCTTGCAGAGAAAAACGGGAAAAGCATAGAGCTTACCGGGCGGGAATTCGACATTCTTGAGCTGTTCATGAAAAATCCAGGCAGAGTCTACAGCCGCGAAAACCTTCTAAATCTTATTTGGGGCAGAGATTATCAGGGCGACGTACGGACGGTCGACGTACATGTTCACAGGCTGCGGGATAAGCTGGAGTCCGATCCCGCTTCACCGCTGCATATCATTACTAAGTGGGGGGTCGGGTATTATTTCAAGGGAGAGTAACGCCGAAAAAAAAGAGCGGCGGTTTATCAGCGTTCGCACCAAGTTTCTCTTATCCTATATCTCTATACTGGCCATCGTACTTGTTGTTCTGAATACCTACCCTATCGTTCTTTCCCGTAATCTTGTTTTCGACTCAAAGCAGTCTTCTCTCATCAGCACCGCTAACCAAATCGGTATATCTCTCGGCGCGCTCGATCACCTCACGCCCACAGGAGTGTCCAACGTCATTAGTGTGCTTGATACAGAGCCTCTCTCAAGAATCACCGTCGTAAACTCTGACTACGATATACTGTTTCACGAGGTCAAGCGCGGCGAACGAACTGCTGAGATAAATGCTCAAACACTTATCAGCGACGCTCTCGGCGGCAACGATTCATTTGAATCGCATTTCTCAGGGGGCGCGTATCTCAGCGGCGCATCAGTGCCCGTTGCGGCAAACGGAAAAATAACAGGCGCCGTTTACGTTTATGAATTCGACCCGGATGACGGCGCGATAATCCTTGCTCTTCAAAGGAATCTCCGTAATATCTCTATCCTTCTCACTGCCGTTACCGTACTCATCGGGATCATTTACTCAAGCACCTTTACAGGCAGGATAACAAAGGTCCTCGACGGAATACAAAACGTTAGAGACGGTAAGTATACCTACAGAATACCTGCAGAGGGCCACGACGAACTTACAGGACTGGCTGATGAGTTCAACAGCTTAACTAACAGGCTGCAGATAAACGAGGAGACGAGGCGTCGCTTTATTGCAGACGCATCGCATGATCTTAAAACACCCCTCGCCTCTATTCGCTTATTGAGCGACAGCATTCTTCAAAACGGCAATATGGACACGGATACAGTCCACGAGTTTGTAAACGATATAAGAAACGAATCTGAAAGGCTTGCAAGAACCACAGGTCAGCTTCTCGATCTGACAAAGCTGGATTACAACACATTAACGCTAAGTGAACCTGTCGACTGTTCCGCCGTTGCGGAAGGCGTGGTGCGTATGCTGACGCCTATAGCAATAGAAAAGGACGTAAAGCTCCTTTCTGAGCTAAGCGAAAACTGCGTCGTGCTTGCTTCTGAGGAGGATATATACCAGGTTATCGTAAATCTCTCTGATAACGCGGTTAAGTACACAGAACCAGGCGGAACCGTTATAATCTCCGTCGCTCAGGTTGCCGGCAAAGTTTCAATAACGGTTTCTGATAACGGCATCGGTATTCCCGAATCCGATCTGCCCTATATATTCGACCGGTTCTACAGAGTTGACAAGTCACGAAACCGTGAAGCAGGCGGAAGCGGACTTGGGTTATCAATAGTAAAATCCACTGTAGAAATGCGCGGCGGGACAGTAAATGCGCAAAACAGGGAAAACGGCGGAATGATATTTAATGTGGTTTTTCCTCTTTACTCAGCGGAAAAATAGTAGTATAATTCTAATGAAAGCGCGGGTATGGTGGAATTGGCAGACACGCTGGATTTAGGTTCCAGTGGGCGACCGTGCAGGTTCAAGTCCTGTTACCCGCACCATAAGAATGAGGAAGCCCGTGGTTCGGTCTTCCTCATTTGTTCTTAATACAGTATCGTGGGGGCGATCTCATGGAGAACGATATGTTCTATATGCTGAAAAAATGCGGTGGATATGTTGCGTCCCAAAGAGGAGTTTACTTCTACGATGAGGATGACAGATCGATAAAATACATAGACAAAGCTTATATAGACACTCCCGAAGAGGATGCGTCATGGACTGTTGTTTACAGAGAATCCGACTCGCAAAAGTCTGTGAAGCCAAAGAAGGAAAATGTCAAAAAGTCCGAAGCTATCTACTGTTCATGGGATGAGGAGAAAATGCTCGATAATCTTCTCTTTTCACTTAAAAAGGCAGGCGGCTCTTTTGATACAATGAAATATCATTATCAGCTCGATTTAAAAACAAAGCTTATCCTGCGAATGGACGTAAACAGATACTATAGCGGAGTGGCTACACGAGATGATTGGACTATTCTCGGCGCATTCGAGATACTATAAAAAAGCCCAATAATTTAACGAAAATCCGAGATACCCAAAATATGGGCATCTCGGATTTTCAGTTTATAGATGGTCGGAGTGTCGGGATTTGAACCCGAGGCCTCTTGGTCCCGAACCAAGCGCGATACCAAACTTCGCCACACCCCGTTGGCTGATGCTATGTTATTATAGCATCAAATCACCAATTGTCAAGTTTTTTATACTTCAAAAGCCAAATCTGCTGCAAGAAAATGCACTATTCTTTTCTCAACGGGCTTTTTCAGTATTCGCTGCGCCGCATAGGCATAGGCAGCAAGTTGTCCGCTATAGTACTGAGCCCTCTGTTGCGCCGTCTCAGCCTCTACCCTGTCCGTCTTATAATCGATTACAGTAAGCTTTCCCTCATTCTCTATTACGCAGTCGATAACACCCTGCAGAAGCACTCTCTCACCGCCTGGATAATCCGGGAATTCTCCCGAATCCGAAAGCAGAGAGAACTTCAGCTCACGCCATACGTTCTGCGCTCTCATAATCAGCCTGCCTGTGTCTGAACACAAAAAGCGAGAAACAATACGCGGATCAACTGATTTTGCTTCCTCATCAGTCAAATACTTCATTATTCTAAGCCGCTCAATTTCCTTTTCAGCTCCGCTCACAGTCGCTGAACTTCTAAAGTCTGCATACTGCATAACGAGATGAAGCGCCGTACCCTTCTGCACCGAAGTCAGGGCGCGACCCTTTGCGCTGAAGTCGGGGCGAACGGGCGCATATAGTTTTATCCTTGCTCTATTTATCTCGTCCGCGTCCTCATGTGCTTCAATATCAAAAAATCTGCCCTTCAGCTCCGTTGCAGTAAGCTTAGACGGAATGCGTTCCGTATCGGGATACTGATACTGAGCCTCGATAAAGGGGGCAGCATCGAAAATAAGCTCATCTGCAGCCTGTTTCTCTCTATCACGCTCAGTATCGTCGTCGTAATCAGATTCATTATAATCTATTAAATTTACAGCCCACCTTTTATCACCGGGATCCGCGGCAAAAACTTCGCTTCCGGACCGGAGATCGGCAAATTCAGGACGCGATAGTGCAGGAAGCAAAATGAAATCTGCAAGCGATCGGGCTTTTTCCATCAATACTGGCGGAACAGGAAGCGGAGTCCCGATCATGCCTGTCAGCTTCTTCTCCGCATCCGTATAGGAAGCAAGTATTATCAGCTTTTCCCTGGCTCTCGTCATCGCAACGTAAAGGATCCTGAGTTCTTCCGACATGCTCTCCTTTTCGATTGCAAGCTTTATCGCTTTTTTCGCAAGCGTCGGGTAGCGAATGCGTCGCTTCAAATCGACAAGGTCAGTTCCGATACCGTATTGCGAATGAATAAGAAGCGGAATTTTGGCATCAGAATCATTGAAGCCATGTGCGGTATCCGCAAGAATGACGACCGGGAACTCCAAGCCTTTGGATTTATGGATACTCATTATTGTTACCGAGTCAGAATGCGCGCCTCCGTCCTCGAACGAAAGGGTTTTCCCCTGCTCCATCATCTTGTTTATATAAGCGACAAAGCCGAATACTCCCTTATATCCCGTGCTTTCAACCGTTCTGGCTGTCTCAATGAGACGTATTACGTTTCTAAGCCGCTTTTCCCCGCCCGGCATTGCGCTGACTGCCGCAAAGAAGCCGGTCTTCGTGAAAACTTTCCATAAGAGCTCATCGGCAGGAAGCTCCTGTGCATCTAATCGGAATTGAGATAATTCATCCAAAAACTTTTTCAGCTTTGTATTCTTGTCGTAGAACGCCTCGCAAGCAGAGTAATAATCGGATTTCTGATGCTCAGACCTGATATTCGCCAATTCCTGACTCGTCAGTCCGTAAACAGGCGAACGAAGTACGGTTATCAAAGGGATATCCTGCCTGGGATTATCTATAACGGCAGCAAAAGCTATCGCCATTGAAATCTCAGGCGCTTCAAAGAAACCCGATTCAGAACCGAATTGCGCCGGTATCCCAGCCCTTGAAAGCGTCTCAATCCAAATTGAAGCTCTCGAATTCGGGGAACGCATAATAACTGCGATATCACCGTATTTCATCGGTCTCGTACCGTTTCCGTCCAGAACCGTGTGACTGCTCATCAGCTCGCGAATACGCTTTGCAGCATATTCTGCCTCAGCCTCGGTTTTGTCCGGCGATTCATCCGTTTCTTCATCATCTGGCTTTTTGATGTTGATCACGTTTAATTCAATATCTGCCTCGTCATTATCACAATATCCCTTCGCGCCGAATCTTAGGGCTTCCCTATCCGAATAATCAATATCGCCGAAAGCCTTGCTCATGGTGTTCCGGAAAACGTAATTCGTACCGTCAAGTATACCTTTCCGAGAGCGGAAGTTATCGGAGAGAAGTATCTTGCGTCCCTCTCCCTCCTTCGCCTCGCCTGCATCCTTAAAGCTCAGGTATTTGTTTATAAAGATCGAAGGGTCGGCAAGGCGAAATCTGTAGATGGATTGCTTTACGTCGCCTACCATAAAAACGTTGTTTCCGTTCCTTGAAACTGCGTTGAAAATAAGCTCCTGTATCTCGTTTACATCCTGATATTCGTCCACCATTATCTCTTCATATCTTTGAGCTAAACCGGACGCCGTTTCTGTAGGCGCCCCCGTTGTGGGATCGACAAGTATCTTGAGAGCAAGATGCTCCTGGTCATGGAAATCGATTATCCCCTTCTTTTTTTTCTGCTCTTTGAATTTCTCGTCAAGTCTGAGCACAAAATCAAACAGGGTCTTGATCTCCGGCATTACTCTGCCCATATCTGCGATGCATTTTTCCGCGCTGTCGTGCATCAGGCTCTCAAGCTTCTCAAGCCCTTCCTTAAGGCTTTTGCGCTTATCCTTTATCCACTGGTACTGCTCGCCGGTAAGTCTGCCCGACCTTGGAAAATCTATCGAAGTAGCCGCCCTTATCTCGTCCCAGCCTGATTTCAACGATTTCCGAAGTCTTCTAAGTCCCTCATAAGTAGCCTCAAGACTTGCTCCGAGCGCTTTCTTTACCGCTTCGTCGGAATCAGCCTCATTCATCAGCTCGACTGTGACCTGAACGGCGTAATCCGTATATGCCGAGATCTTATCAATTATTATTCTTCCCCAAGGGGAAGCGGCCAATTCCGTTCCGTCCCTTGGAACAAGCTCATTAAGCTGAGTTTCAACCCACTTCCGCGGATATGGGTGACTTAAAAGCTTTTCATATGCCTCGATTATTAAGGAGCAAAGCGCTTCATCGTCTCTTCCGGCGCCTATCGTGTCTGCAAGGCTCAAAAAGCCGGGCTCCATCGACGAATATGCTTCCTCGAGCATATCCGAAAGAACGTCCTCCAGCAACGCTCTTGACTCAGTTTCATCTGCTACTCGAAATCCTGGGTTAATGTCTATTAGATGAGCGTTTTCGCGGATAACTTTAGAGCAGAAGCCGTGTATCGTCGATATCTGCGCTCTGCCGCATATATCAGCCTGACGCCTCAGCCTTCTGTTCTCAGGATCCAGAGCTATTCTCTCGTAAATGCTGTCGAGTATCTTGCCTCTAAGCTCTGACGCCGCAGCATTCGTATATGTAATGATAAGGAAGCTGTCAATATCAAGAGTTGAGCCTTCGGACAGCACTCTATTCAGAAGCCGCTCTATGAGGACTCTGGTCTTTCCGCTGCCTGCCGCCGCAGAAACTAAAAGCGGTCCTCCGCGATCCTCTATCGCCATTTTCTGTTCTTTTGTAAACTGTATCATCACTTCTCCCTCTTGATTCTTTCCCAAGCGTCTTCCGGCTTCTTAAGGCTCGATATAAAGCGCGGTCTGTCTTCATCGCCGCAGGATCTGAAATGGCACGCGCCGAAATAGTCGCAGTATACGCAGGCTGTATCCCTGGCGCTTCTGAAAAACGGGTCTGCACGAAGGTCGCCTCTCCTGAGCTCGTCGCCCATCTGAGCTATAAGCATAAAAACGTGTTTTGCAAGCGCTCCCAGCTCTTCAGCTCCGGCAAGGCAGTCGCCCGACACGACGCCGTCCTTTGATAGCTTTATGGGCAAGTACTTCCCTTTTGACCCAGACTCCATCGCCTCGATCACTTCGGGCTCGTTCAGGAGAAGACCGGAACCTTTCGTCGCCTTCAGCTTCTTATCCTCAAGTTCTGCGTCGTTGAGATCCCAATCTGCTCTCGTTATTTCATCTCTGGCAGGAGAATACAGAACGCCTGCGGGAACTATCTCTTTGGCATATCGCGCGCTTCCCTCTCTTTTTAAGGCAAAGAGATATATAAGCATCTGCATATTGAGACCGTAATAAACGTCTGAAAGCTTAAATGATTTTTTGCCGGTCTTATAATCGACTACCCTTATATATAGCCTGCCGTTATGCACCCATCCGTCGACTCTGTCAGCAATGCCGATAAGCCTCGAAACTCCCGTCTCTCCCTTTACGTCTATAGACGGAAGGTCGCCTTTTTCCCCGGGAGCGAATTTCAATTCAAAGTCTATCGGTCTGAAAGATGAATTGCGCAGCTCATTCGCGATATTGAGAACTATCCTCTCCGCGTCTGCACAAAGGCGTGAAAACAGATACTTGAATCTTCCGGTCTTTTCTTCAAGACCGCCGAGCTTCTCTTCCGCGTATTTTTTGCAGTACTTCCCGGCTATTTCTCTGAGCTTATCGTCTTTTTCAGCAGCAAGGCCTCCGCTATTCTCCGCCTCCTTAAACGTCTTTTCCAGCACGTAATGTATAAAAGTCCCGGTTTCAGGCGCGTCAAGTCCTGCAGGCTCGCGTTTCTTTAGCTTCAATCCGTATTTAAGGAAGTAAGAGTACCTGCATGAATAGAAATTATCGAGCTTTGAGGCGGAGACGGAGACACTCCTCCCGTACAGCCTCTCGGCTGTCATACGGTCAAGCCTTCCGCGAGGCATTTTCGAGGCGTTTTCAAGCTTGGAGAGCTCGTCTTTATACTCAGGTCTCGACTCAAAATACGCTCGTGCCGAGGCTGCATTTCTGTCTCCCGAACGGTATGAAGCTGCAAGCTCAAGCGCGGTATTCGGCGCGTACAGGAAAACTGAGCTGTCGATTCTTTTCTCGGAGATACCGAACATATTTCCGATTCTCGTTATCATATACGATTTTCGCGCCGTCTCCGGATAAGTCAGCACAAGAGTTTCAGACGGCATAGAAAATAGTGCGTATATGGCGCCGAGCTCCCTTGCAAGCTCATCGTCCCTGCTGTCAAGAAGGCTCAGCCCGGCAGAACGAAGCTCGTCTCTGTCTCTCTCGGATAGAAGCTCGTTATTATCACTCAGAGAAGGCATAACGGTATCAGTCGCGCCGAGAATAATGAGGTGCTTTATCCCCCTGCCCCTCATTCTCGACATATCTCCGACTCCGACAGCATCGACCGCCGACGGTATAGTGCTTACGTCATACTCTCCCAGAAGAAGGCGCAGCAGGCGCAAAAACTCCTCGCTTTCCATCGGCTTATCGCCAATTATCTCATAAAACTGCTCAAGAGCGTTAATAATGATATTCCAAAGCTGCGAAAGCTCGTCAGCCGTCTTCAGCTTGCCCTCATTCTGAAGCTTTTCAACTTTATCATCCAGTTTCTCGTACAGCTTAACTTTTTCAAGGAAATCGTAAACCGCGGAGACCTTCTCTCCGCCCGTCTCCGCCCTTGCGAGTCCTTTTTCAAGAAAACAAAGAGGCTCTGAGATTGCCGCCTTTGTCCTGTTAATCGACTCGAGCCTTTGTTTTGCTTCATCGTCCATATCGGCGCTGTATCCGTCCGGATGCATTTTCCATCCCTCCGGCTTATTCCAAGTTGAAGAGCCTCGTATATTCCATTTGAGTATGTAATTCTCAAGAATGTCCGCTTCTGCCACTGAGATTCCCGCAAATCCGGTCTTCATATATCTTGAAACGAAGTCCTTATCCCAATTTGAGATGACAGTATCAAGAGCGGACAGGACAAATGAGAGCACCGGTTTTGTCAGAATATCTTCCTTATCTGAAGAATTGAACGGAATTGAGTATCTGCTGAGGACGCCCTTTGCCGCTGACGCATATTTTGTCCAGTCGGGAGACACAATGGCTATCTCCCTGTATCTTGCCCCATTACCGGTAAGCTTTCTCACCTTTGCCGCAGCAAGGTAAAGCTCCTCATATATCCCGGATCCGCTGTAAAGTTCTACCGCTTTTACCTCGTTTGTGTAAACTTTGTTACCGTATCCCGTTATGTTATGCTCAAGGAAAACAAGTTCCGGCGATTTATTATCCGTTTTCTGCTCGCATTTTACAAGCCTGCACGGAACTGCTCTCTCTGAAGCCGCAGCCATAAGCGCCCTGCCCGTCTTTGACGGCATAACGAACATAGGCTCATTTGAATTAAGATCCGGCGTCGTCAGGGCTACAGTAATATCAGCTTTCTTCTTAATAAGCTCAACGATGATCCTGAGCTCCTGCGCAGTAAAGTCGGTAAAGCCGTCGATAAAAACTTCCCCCTGCTCGCCGACAGAGCTTTCGGCTATGCCGTTTGCAAGGCGCATAAGTCTGTCGCCGGAGTCAAGGCCGCTCTGTTCCTTAACTCTCTCATAATTCTCAAAGATCACCGAAAGATCCCTTATTTTATCCCCGGTCAAAAGGCTTATTTTTCCCGAAGCACGGAACAAGTCGGAAACCGTTATCTCCGCTGAACGGAATTCGTCATAGGTAGAAATAAGGGATTTCAAAAACTCCGCTTTGTTCGATCCAAAGGAATAAGTCTTAAGATATGGCAGCGATTCCGATACGGCGCGCATCATGCTCAACACTCTTCCGCCGTTATCAATGGTTTTCTCGCGCAGTCCGCCTATCTCGCTCATTACCCTGCCTTCAAGCCTTGAGAAGCTCAAAACTTCTGCATAGAGGCATGCGTCGTCAGGGCAGACCTCTGCCATTTCCTTTTCAGCATCGTGGCTGTATTGCTCCGGTACGATATATATATTGCCGCTAACGTGTTCCTTTACGTTTTCGGAGATTCTATTTAATATTTCTGCGGTCTTGCCGGAGCCCGCCCGCCCCAGAAGCAGTGTAAGCATACTCTTTCTCCCGATATCGTTTTTTATATAATACCACTTCGGCGCCCTTTTGTCACTAAAAGCCAAGCAACATTTTAAGCTTCGATATTATTTCAATAACTCTGAACTGTATTACCGTTTCTTCACTGTCCCTCGTTATCAGGGACATTTCGTCTTCAGTCAGTCCAAGCTCAGCTCCGTTTTCTCTTTTGAGCTGTCCTGCAAAGCATACGTTTGGGAATAACACACACCACCAGTTGTGCCCCTCCCCCTCTCCGATCGTAACTCGTAAAGTGAGATATTTTCCGGACGGAAGCGAGAAAGAACCGTAATCCCTCGTAGGAAAATTTTCCTCCTCGAGCGTTACCGATACACTGTGATCTTTGCCCGACTTGATAATTGTTTCTCTCGCCGCATTCTCGACAGCTTTCTTTTCTTCGTTGATTATTCTGATCGCATCGTCACGCGACTTCGCGCAGTTCAGACGCGGCTCGAGATACTTGAGAACACTGTCCCTAACTTTCAGCTTAAGATTCTGCTCAAAATCAGTATCGGAAGCCGCAACGACGTGGATACGAATTAGTTTTTCAGAGAGCTCGTCTGCCCTTGCAGAAGTAATGCAGGAATAAACGAACGCAAGAATAAGCGCAAACACAAGCGCGAGTTCAAATGCTTTCAGTTTCATTTTCTCCTCCAATAATAAAGGCAATAACACCTGTTCAGCGGTATTATTGCCTGATTATGGAAGAATTATTCACTTATCGAAGGCTCTGGAGATGCGATATAGCATTCCGGAACGGTTTTTTTCAGTTCCTTCTCGGCAAGCTCCGCCTCAGGCAAGGAGCTGAATACGCCGTATACCGCCGATCCGGTTCCGGTCATGGACGCGCCCATAGCCCCACAGTTGACGAGAGTGTCCTTGATACCGCAGACTATCGCTTTTTCTCTTTGAGACAAGGCGGCTTCAAAAACATTGAAGCATCTTCTTGATACTCCGAAAACATCTCCGTTTTCTATAGCTGCGATCAATCCGGCCGTATCAGGTCTCGCCTTGACCTTTATCCCGTCGAGCTTCCCGAACAGTGTCGGCGTGGAGACGGAAAAACGCGGTTTTGCAATTAAAAAAACGCAATCCGGAAGCGGAGACAGCTTTTTTAATTCTGTCCCTCTGCCGGAGGCGAGCATCGTCCCGCCTTCAATGCAGAAGGAAGCGTCTGAGTCTACCATGGAAGCAAGCCTTCGCATATCGTCAAATGAAAGGCGTGTTTTAAGCTCTCTGTTAAGGCCGCGGATTACCGCAGCGGCGTCCGAGCTTCCTCCGCCCATTCCGGCACATACCGGGACTCTTTTCTTTATGCTGACGCTGATGCTTTTATTTTTGATACCGAGTTCATTTAAAAACACTTCAGCCGCTTTGAATCCGAGGTTTTTGTTGGTATTCGGAATATACGCCCTGTTCGTATGCGCGGTTATCTCTCCGGCACCGTCCTCTATCGTTATATAAACGTCGTCATGGAGCGAGACCGACTGCATTACCATAAGCATACTATGATATCCGTTGTCCATTTTTCCTACAACGTCAAGCGAGAGATTAAGCTTTCCGAACGCTTTTTCGCGGACAGTTACGCTACCCATTCCCTTAAAGCCTCTTCAAAAAGCGCTCCATTCTGTCGAGAGCCTCAACAATATTTTCAACAGAAGAGGCATAGCACATACGAACGAATCCCTCGCCGCCATCGCCGAATGCGCTTCCGGGAATCACGGCCACCTTCTCCTCCTTGAGAAGCCTCGTTGAAAACTCATCAGAGCTCAGTCCGGTCGAGCGGATAGACGGAAACATATAGAACGCACCCTTAGGCTCAAAGCATTTGAGTCCTATCTCATTAAGTCTTTTCAGCATCAGCTTGCGCCTGTTGTTATAGCTCTCGCGCATCATCTCGATGTCCTCGTCACCCGCCTTCATAGCCTCAATTGCGGCATACTGGCTGGTAGTAGGCGCGGACATAATGCCGTACTGGTGTATCTTTAGCATCTGACCGAGCAGCTCCCTCGGACCGCATACGTATCCGAGGCGCCAGCCGGTCATGGCGTAAGCTTTTGAAAAGCCGTTTACGACAAACGTCCTGTCGTAAAGCTCAGGGAGATTTGCAGGAGACGTGTGATGTATTCCATAGCTTAGCTCAGAATAAATCTCATCGGAGAGGAGCATTATGTTCGTGCCTTTAAGAACCTCGGCGATCTTCTCAAGATCTTCCCGCTCCATAACTGCTCCGGTGGGATTATTGGGGAACGGAAAAACCACAAGCTTCGTTCTGGGCGTTATAGCTGCACGAAGCTCGTCGGCCGTAAGTCTGAACTCGTTCTCCTCCTTGGTCTGAACGAAAACGGGAACGCCTCTTGAAAGGCTTACGAGCGGACCGTAGCATACAAAGCTCGGTACGGGAATAATAACCTCGTCTCCCGGCTCAACCACTGTCCTTATGCATAGGTCTATCGCTTCGCTTCCGCCTACGGTAACGAAAATCTGACCGTTCGGATCGTATTTGAGTGAAAAGCGGCGCATAAGATATCGAGATATCTCCTCGCGGAGCTTCTTCATTCCGGCGTTGCCGGTGTATTTTGTAAAGCCCTGCTCAAGTGAATAGATCCCCGCCTCTCTGATATGCCACGGGGTAACGAAATCAGGCTCGCCGATTCCAAGCGAAATGGCGGATTCGTCGTGCATATTCTCAAGTATATCAAAAAACTTCCTGATCCCCGAGGGCTTCAGCGCATGAACGCTGCTGCTCATTATCGAATCATAGTCTATCATACGAAAAGAATCCTCTCCTCCTGCTCCTTTTCCACGAGGTACGTGCGGTGCTTGTCCTTATATCGCTTCATTATGAAATGAGTCGCCGTGGAAATGACTCCGTCAATAGGCGCGAGCTTAAGAGAAACAAACTGGCTGACGTCTCTAAGGCTCTTGCCCGTTACGATAACTGCAAAGTCAAAGGCCCCGGACATTAGATACAGGCTTTCAACCTCTTTATACTGATATATTCTCTC
>CACXBO010000198.1 GCA_902765975.1 Oscillospiraceae bacterium | reverse complement strand
GTGGAGGCATAGCTCGCTTTCCTGAGCGAGTCGGAAAGACCGGAAATATCCGACGCGAGCTCGTTGAAAGCGTTTGTGTAAACGTTGTTTTTATAGGTATCCGGTTTTCCCGCGCCCGAGCTAATAATAACTCCGAGGGCCGCGGCTGCTGCGAGAACGGCGGCAGTGAACGAGGTAATGACGACCTTTTTCTTTGTTGAATGCATAAAAAAGCACCTCCTTGAGGTAGCTTTCCCCAAGAAGGCGCTGTTTATTTTGTTATTTTCCGAGTTTTGAGAAGGCGACGGAGAATCTTCTCAGCGTCTCGTCCCTGCCGAGTATCAGGCAGATCTCTATAGCTCCGCCGGGAGTGACCGCCTTTCCTGCGGCGGCAATGCGGACAGGCCACATTATCCTGCCTATCTTCGAGCCGGTGCTTTCGGCGATCGAATACAGCGCATCGTGTAAGGAGTCGTAAGTCCAGTCTTTCAGCTCGGCAAAAGCGGAACAGACCTTTTCAAGTATCTCAAGAGAGTCTTCCTCGGAGAGCTTGTTTTTCTTGTTCGCGAATAGCTCACTGCCGTAATCAGGAAGAGCGTTGAAGAAATCGACCATCTCGCCGATATCGGAGAGCTTGTTGAGCCTTGTCTGCAAGAGCTCGGGGAGAAGAGACTTATCGACGTTTTCAGCCGTTATCGCCTTATCTATCCACGGCCTTGAAAGCTCGGCAAAACGCTCTGCGGAGAGCTCCTTGAGATAGGTGGAATTGAAATAGTTCAGCTTTTCGATATCGAAGGCTGCGGGCGACTTTGAAATGCCGTCTATCTCGAAGGCGTCGATAAGCCCGTCCATATTGAAGAACTCCGTCTCGCTTTTATCGCCGCGCGGGCTCCACCCGAGAAGGGCGACGTAGTTGACGATAGCCTCCGGCAGGTATCCGATGGAGAGAAGGTCTTCATAAGAGGGATCGCCGTGACGCTTCGACATCTTTCTGACGGCGCCGGTCTCTTTATCTGTTATCATAACGGCGGGACAGTGGACGTAAGTCGGTATCTCCCAGCCGAAGCCCTCGTAGAGCAGGTTATACTTCGGGGCGGAGGAGAGATATTCGCTGCCGCGGACGACGTGAGTAATGCCCATAAGGTGGTCGTCGATGACGTTTGCAAAGTTATAGGTGGGCAGCCCGTCGGACTTGAGAAGTATCTGATCCTCAAGCTCTGAGTTGTCGACGGTGATATCGCCGTAAACGGCGTCGTGGAAGGTCGTGGAGCCGGTCTCCGGCATCCGCTGCCTTATAACGAAGCTCTCTCCGCCGGCGGCTCTTCTGTCAGCCTCGGCGGGATCGAGAGACCTGCAGGGGTCTGCCGTCTTCCTAAACGCCTTGGGCTCGTCGCCCTCAGCCTCTTCCTCGCACTTGCCGCAGAAGCAGCGGTAAGCGTGACCGCGCTCGATGAGAAGCTCTGCAAAGTCCTTGTAAAGCCCGCGCCTTTCGGTCTGAACATAGGGCGCGACGGGACCGCCGACGTCCGGACCTTCGTCGTATGAAAGGCCGCAGCCTGCAAGAGTGCGCTTTATAACGTCGACGGCATCCTCGACCTTGCGCGCCTGGTCGGTGTCCTCAATACGCAGGATAAAGGTCCCCTTAGCGTGCCGCGCTATGAAATACGTGTAGAGAGCCGTGCGCAGATTTCCCACGTGCATATATCCTGTGGGGCTCGGCGCGAAACGGGTTCGCACCTTGCCGTGCGGTATACGGGACTCAAGCCCGTTCAGATATTCTTTATCCATTTTCTGTGCCTCCAAAGTTAACTGATTTTCTAATAATATATAACTTTTCCGCTGAAATTGCAATAGTAAAGCCGAGGTGCTATAATAATCTTGATTTTTGTTCGGGAGGGGATAGAGTGCGCTTTGCTGCCGCGGTCGTATCGCTCGCAATAGTTTTTATTTCCGCGCTATCGCTGTTCAGGCGAAATAATAAAAAAACGCCGTGGGGCTCTCTCACACTCGACGACGGAGCCGTTCTGCCGCTTTGCTATTCCGAAAACCTCGTCGGCGGCGCAAGATCCTGCGACGCCGTCCTTCAAACCTCAAGGCGGAGATGCGCCGAGGCTGTGATACGCAAGGACTCAAAGGGAAATGCCGCCGTCCACGCCTTCGGCTCAAAAAGCGAACTGAGCGTGAACGGAGAGAGAGTAAGGAAGGCCTGCGAGCTTAAAGACGGCGATACCGTGGAGGCAGGCGGCGTTATCGCGGTTTTCCACGCTCTCGCCGCGCCTGAGCCGGAGAGAAAAGGCTCAGGCTGGCTGCTTTTTTCTCTGCTGCTCTGCCTATACGCTTCGCTTTTTATAGAGTTTCTGCCCGATCCGACGTGGGCGGCGCTTGCGGGCTTCGGCGGACTTGCCGCCCTGACCCTCGTCTCGTTCGTTCTTAACAGAGCGATGGGGATGAGCTCTTTTGC
>CACXBO010000197.1 GCA_902765975.1 Oscillospiraceae bacterium | reverse complement strand
TTACGCGCCGGCCTTCATCGTGAGGTAGGCGTTTATAAAGCCGTCGATATCCCCGTCCATGACCGCGTTTATGTTGCCGTTCTCAAAGCCCGTTCTCGCGTCCTTTGCGAGGGTGTAGGGCATGAATACGTAGCTTCTTATCGCGGAGCCGAAGTCTATCTTCATCTGGACGCCCTTTATGTCGCTTATCTTATCGAGGTGCTCTCTCTCCTTTATCTCGGCGAGCTTCGCCCTCAGCATGCTCATGCAGGCGTCGCGGTTCTGATACTGGCTGCGCTCAACCTGGCAGGATACGACGATGCCCGTCGGCTTGTGGATAAGACGGACGGCGGAGGAGGTCTTGTTGACCTTCTGCCCGCCCGCTCCGGAAGAGCGGAATACCTGCATCTCGATGTCGTCGTCCTTAATCTCTATCTCGTTATCGTCCGTTATCTCCGGCATGACCTCGACAGCGGAGAAGGAGGTCTGACGTCTTCCCGATGCGTCGAAGGGCGAGATCCTGACGAGGCGGTGGACTCCGCTCTCGCTCTTGAGATAGCCGTAAGCGTTCTCGCCCTCAATTTTAATCGAAGCAGACTTGATGCCCGCCTCGTCTCCGTCCTGCCAGTCGAGGAGGGTGTATTTGTATCCGTGACGCTCTGCCCATCGCGTATAGAGCCTGTAGAGCATCTGAGTCCAGTCCTGCGCCTCCGTGCCGCCCGCGCCGGCGTGGAATGAGAGTATGGCGTTGTTCGCATCGTATTCTCCGGAGAGCATGGTTGCGAGGCGCGAGGCCTCAAGCTCCTCCGTAAAGCCGTCGTACTCCTCTGTGAGCTCGGGCAGAAGCTCGGGATCGTCCTCCTCTATGGCGAGATCGCAGAAGGCGACGAGGTCGTCGTATCTGCCCTCGAGCTTTGTGAACTTCGCTATCTTGTTCTGGAGCTGCTTTATCCTCTGCTGCACCTTCTGGCTGCGCTGGATATCGTTCCAAAAGCCGTCCTTTTCGGTCTCCGCTGTGAGCTCGCCGAGCTCAGCCTCCGCCTCGTCGAGCTTCATCGCTCCGCGGAGAGTTTCGAGCTGAGGCTTTATGCCTCCGAGCTTTACCTTATAATCCTCAAATTCTACTATCATATTTAACATCCTTTGCGTATGTTTTTTATCTCTCGCTCGGCCCTTCGTAAGGCTCGGTAAAAATAAGATCGTCGATATCGGGTATTTCTTCCATTATTCTTCCTCCATAAAATGATATACGTATCATTCTATGCAGAAAACGCGGAAATGATAATAAAAAAGTTACCCGTGCTCAAAAATAGCTACGACGATCTCGGGATTGTTGAAAAAACGCCATTTCGGACCGCCGGTTCCGCGGCTTACAAGCTCGACCGTCCCGTCCTTTTCGTAAAGACCGTTCGTATACTTCGGGAAATAACCCTGCCCCGGAGCGATAAGCCCGTCGGTAAACGGAAGCCTTATCATTCCGCCGTGCGCGTGACCGCTCAGAACGGCGTCGACCCCGGTTTCAGCCCACATATCGAGCTTTTCCGGACGGTGATAGAGCATAAGAACGTACTTATCGCCCTCGCGCTTTTTTATGTTCTCAACGACCTCCTGCGGCGATTTCATATCTCTGAGAGCGTTCGGATCGTCGCAGCCCGCCAGAACGAAGCTTGCGTCGCCCTCGCCGATGATAACGTACTGATTGCGGAGTACCGTTCCGCCCGCCTCTCTGATTATATCAAAAAGTGAACGGGCCCAGCCGGACGCCCAGTCGTGATTTCCGGAGACGTAGTAAACGGGAGCTATCTCGCAGAGCCTCGGGATAAGCCTGCGGACGAAGGCCTCCTCCTTCTCTCTGTCCTCCCCGTCGATAAGGTCGCCGGTTATCGCTATCATATCGGGCTTCGCCGCTCTGACGGCCTCGATAAAGGCGTTGTTATCGCGGCCGTACTCCGTGTTGTGAACGTCGGAAAGCTGCACTATCCTCAGAC
This sequence comes from Oscillospiraceae bacterium, assembly GCA_902765975.1. Classification (GTDB taxonomy): domain Bacteria; phylum Bacillota; class Clostridia; order Oscillospirales; family Oscillospiraceae; genus RUG626. The sequence continues at coordinate 1,373 of CACXBO010000197.1, read as the reverse complement.
CGGAGAGAGCTTCGGGAAAGCGCTCCGACACGATGTGATGCTCCTCCGTAACAAGACGGAAATTTGAGTCGAGATAGCAGGCGAGAAGCGCGGCGGCAACGAGGCAGAATATAAAGAGCCCTGTCCTTTTTTTCACGCCCGCACCTCCCCAGTTTAGTGATACGGTATTATACCACGAACGTATATGAAGTTCAAGACCGGCGAAAACAGCGATTTTGACAAGTTTAGCTTGAATTTTCCGATGATACGTGATAATCTTAACTTGATATTTCCTCGAAAGGGGTTATTGCGATGAAGATTCAGAAGTCCGCGGAGGATTATTTGGAGAGCATCCTTATGATAAACGAGCAGAAGGGCTTCGTCCGCTCCATCGACGTCGCTACCGAGCTCGGAGTCACAAAGCCCAGCGTGAGCTATGCGGTGAAGCGTCTAAGGGAGAACGGATACATCACCGTTGACGACAGCGGGCATCTGCATCTCACCGCGGCGGGTCACGCGATAGCCGTCAGGATATACGAGCGGCACAAGGTGCTTACCGCTTTTCTTGCCGGCATCGGAGTAAGCCCGGAGACGGCAGCCGAGGACGCCTGCAAGATAGAGCACGACCTCTGCGACGAGACCTTTGCCGCAATTAAAAAGCACTGCGGCGACATAGGCGCTATATGACAATCAGCCCGTCCGGTCAGACCGGAGGGGCTGATTTAATAAACTCTTACGAGGACGCGAAGGCGTCCTTTTTTCGTCTCGCGCTCGATCCCCTCGTATATGAATCTTCCGACAGAGCGGACGGAGACAACGGCGCCCTCCGGTATCTGAGCGCCAGCAGTCTCGCAGAGCCTTCCGGAGATATAGGTTTTTCCGGAGGAAATGAGCTCCTGGCTCTGACTGCGCGAGAGCTTATATACCGCAGATATCACTCCGTCGAGCCGCTCCGAGGCTGTTATGAGGGCCTTCTGCGGCGGCTTTTCGTTAAGCTGAGTCGGAGGGGCGGAGGCCTCGGCCTTCACCGTTGTCCGTCTCACCTCTCCGAGGCTTGAAATGATATATCCGGCGATAGAGTCGAGGCAGAACAGGTAGCCGCGGTTGCCGAGTATCACTATGTCGCCGAGCACCTCACGCCTTATACCGAGGCCCATAAGCGCGCCGAGGAAGTCGCGGTGCGTGAGCTTTTCCGCGAATTTATCGTTTACGGGCGATATCTTAACGCAGGCTATGGGCGGCTCTTCCGTCCAGCCGCATAGCTCCTCGCTTCCGAAGAGAGCTATCCTGCGCTCGCAGCCCTCCGCTCCGCCTTCAAGAGTGAACGGCGACGGGAGGCTGAGGCGCAGAAGCATATCCTGCTCCGCGAGAGAAAGAAACTCCGAGCTCGTCCA
>CACXBO010000196.1 GCA_902765975.1 Oscillospiraceae bacterium | reverse complement strand
TTCAAACGATCACCGTCTCGGAGCGAGCGAGGCTCCACCCAGCGTCATAAGCGTTTTCATAGGCTCTGAGCTCGACGAGATACTTAAGGCTATAGCCTCCGGCAAGAGATACACCGGTCACGACGCAGGTCTTCTCGGAATGGGCATCGACGTTCTGCCCACCATACCCAAGGATTCAACAGACAGGAACCGCACAAGCCCCTTCGCCTTTACGGGAGACAAGTTTGAGTTCCGCAGCCCCGGCGCTTCCGTCGCTATCGCAAACGCCAATTCAGTCATAAATACCATCGTCGCCGAGTCGCTGAGGCTCTTTGCCGACGAGCTTGAATCCGCCCGCGACGTCGAATCCGCCGTCGCTCAGCTCATCAAGCGCACGGTCACCGATCACAGCCGCATAATATTTAACGGAAACGGCTACTCGGACGAGTGGCACGCCGAGGCAAAGGAGCGCGGACTTACCGCGTTCTCCTCCGCCGCAGAAGCTATTCCCCATCTCCTCGATGAGAAGAACGTCAGGGTTTTCACCCGTCACGGGATATACACGGAAAAGGAACTCCACTCCCGCTGTGAGATCATGCTTGAGAGCTACGTCAAGACTATGAATATTGAGGCTCTCACTATGCTTGAGATGGCGCGTCAGGATATAATCCCCGCCTCTATACGCTGGTCGGGAGAGCTTGCCGAGGTGTTCTCGAAGAAATCCTCCGTGCTGCCGATCGTGAGCTGCAAGGCAGACGAGGCCCTGCTCGGAAAGGTCTCTCAGCTATCCGGAGAGATCTACAACCGCACGGAAGCTCTGAGCGACACTCTTGAGAACGCGAAAGCCATTGAGGACAAGGCGGAGCTCGCCCTCTGCTACCGCGAAAACGTGCTGCCCGCCATGCAGAGCCTGCGCGAGGCGGCAGACGAGCTTGAAACGATAACTCCTCCGGACCTCTGGCCCTTCCCGAGCTACGGCACGATACTGTTCAGAGTATGATATAAAAATAACAGGGTCAAAAGCCCTGTTATTTTATTGCTTATTTTCGGAAACTGGTTTATTATTGAAGTATAACTTCCGGAAGGAGTGGAATCAAATTGAAGAAAAAGACACTTGCCGTACTTCTCGCCGCCGTGCTTGCCGCCGGCTGTCTCTCCGTTGCCGCGTCAGCCGGTATGCTGACTCCCGGACTCAGCGGCCGAAGCGTTCCCTGGCTCGAATACTCCGGAACGAGACCTGAGCTTGAGGTATACGCAAAGCTCCAGCCGTATAGCGGACAATGGTATTATCCCGCTTATCAGGGCTATACCGTAGATCTCATAGCGCCAGAGGATTGGGTATACGAATACTACCGCGACGACGCCCTCAGCTACTGGCATCTCGGCTTCTTTCCGGCAGGCGAGAGCGGAACAGGCTACTATGAATATGAATACTACCGCGACTACACATACGCAACCGCCCTTATCGACTTCGACAACAACGGAGTATACGAGCTGCTTAACGTTCACGGCGATATCTTCAGTCTGCACTGGGAGCTGTACGGCTTTAACGGCAAGACTCCCTGCATACTGGCTGAGGATTCCTGCGAGCCGAACAGCTATTCCGAGATCACCTTCTCCGTATGGGAGTATTCAAGCGGAGAGAAGGAGCTTGTCGTAGCCACGGACTACGCGCATCAGGGCTATTACGAGAACACCACCGCCCACTTCGTTATCGACGGAGACGAAGCCGTTCCCTACTACGACGGCTATACCGGATACGAGGGCGATTCCTCGGAGTCGAGCAGCTATGAGCGCGCAAACGGCGTCACCGTCGAGACCTTTGCCGAGTTTGAAAAGCTGATGGACGAGGTGCATGGCGACGGAAAGATGGTCGATCCTCTTGTGACAGTAGGTCTCCACGCGCATCCATTCTTCTCCGACGACGACCCGGAGGGCAAGACCACCTTCGACTACTGGTCAGTGAGTACTATGGCCGCAAAATATACCGCCACTGCAATAATGAAGCTCAAGGGATATATGGGCTACACGGGCGCTTTGCTCGCCCTTCCCTACTTCGACGACGCCACAGAAATGAAGCTCACTCCGGAGATGGCCGGAGCCTATGCGGACTGCATTGCCGCAGCCCGCGATGAGGCCGAAGTATATTTCAAAAAGCTCTCGAGCGAATACACCTACTCTGACGGAGGACGTCCGTTTACAATCGCTTCTCTCTTTGACGCCGGCGGCGGCGTTCCCGCTCTCTGGGTCGTAAACGGGATCGATCTCGCCTATGACGACGGAGTGCTTCGCAATATGTACGGGTTTTTGCCGCATAACTCGAATATCTACGTTTGGGACGGCGAAAATGCCGTACCTGTGATCTCCGGAGGTCTTCCTGCCGACCACATCTTCCTTACCGAGGGCGGTATATATCTGTATGACATATACACTCAGGGCGGAGTTGAAGACGACGGGCCGGTCTGGGTGCAGCGC
>CACXBO010000195.1 GCA_902765975.1 Oscillospiraceae bacterium | reverse complement strand
TAAACGCGAGCTACGAGGTCGCAGTCATAGACGAGTGCCAGATGATACAGGACCCACAGAGGGGCTACGCCTGGACGAGAGCTATACTCGGCGTTCTGGCCCCGGAGGTGCATCTCTGCGCCGCACCGGAGGCGAAAAGCATCCTCGTCGCCCTCATCGAGAGCTGCGGCGACGACTTCGAGATAGTCGAGCACGTCCGGAAGACGCCGCTCATTCCGATGAAAAACGTTATTGATTACGAAAAGGTCCAGCCGGGCGACGCGCTCATCACCTTCTCAAAGCTCGGAGTACTCTCCGTCGCCGAGGATCTGAGGCAGTCCGGCAAGGAGCCCGCGATAATCTACGGCGCTCTGCCCTATTCGACGCGCCGCAAGCAGATGGAGGGCTTTCTGGAGGGCAGGATGCAGTACGTCGTCTCGACAGACGCTATCGGCATGGGTCTTAACCTTCCGATAAGGCGCATAATCTTTATGGAAACGGAGAAATTCGACGGAAAGGAGCGCCGCGAGCTGAAGCCGGAGGAGATACAGCAGATTGCGGGCAGAGCCGGGCGCTACGGGATGTACGATAAGGGCTACGTCGGGGCCACGCAGAACATCGGCTTTATCCGCGCAGGTCTCTCCGCCGTCGTGCCGCCCATTGATAAGGCTGTCGTCGGCTTCTCCGATCTCGTTCTGAGCGTTGACTTCGACCTTCTGGAGGTGCTGACCGAGTGGAGCAGGATGCCCACCGTCGCGCCCTACGTCAAGCTCGATATATCGCGGTATATCAAGATAATAACCAAGCTGAGAGACCTCGGCTTCACGCTAAGCCGCGAGGAGGAGCTCAGAGCGGCGAATATTCCCTTCGACGAGGACGACGAGGCGCTTTTGGAGCTGTTCCACTCTTACCTCGGCCGCTATAAGGAGGGCGACGAGATACCTATGCCCGCTCTCTCCGAGGACAGCGCGCATTCCCTGCCCGAGCTTGAGCTCTTCTGCCGTATGCTCGACCTATACTTCTCATTCTCGAAGGCCTTCGGCACAGAGGTCGACGAGGAGCGCATCTACGACGCCCGCGAGGCGGCTGCGACCGAGATAAACGATATACTGATACACCGGCTCAGAAACAATATCCGCTTCTGCGCCCGCTGCTCAAAGCCGCTGCCCTTCAACTACCGCGGCCGCCTCTGCGACGCCTGCTACAGAAAAACGCGACGTCCTAAATCCGGATATTAAAGCGAAAAACGCGCTGAAGGCGCGACCGTACCGGTCAATACTTCAGCGCGTTTTATTTTTTCGTTCTGTTAACGACGAACTGCGCGGCAAAGCCTGTCACGAGTCCCGCCGCTGTTCCCGCCGCGGTCAGCACGGGCAGGTACGCCCAGAGAGCCGGAGTTTTGGTTATCAGCACGGCGGCGGCTATCTGCCCCAGGTTATGGAAGACCGCGCTTATCGCGCTCGCCGCCCATATCTGCTTTTCATTCAGCACACGGCTCATAACAAGTAGCGCGGCGAAGGCGAGCGCCCCGCCCGCAAGGCTGTAGATAAGAGTCGAGGGGCTTTGCGAAAAGAGAGCGCCGAGCAGTATCCTCAAGCCGAGTATCGCTCCCGCGTCGGCTTTTCCGAAAAGGAAGAGCGCCGCGACCGTAACGACGTTCGCAAGTCCGAGCTTTATGCCGGGAATAGGGGTTATCGGCGGGAGCTGGAGCTCCACTATAAAAAGTATCAGGGCGAGAGATGTCAAGAGAGCGTCTCTCGCTATTCTCTTAACGCTCAACTTATCTCACCTCGAAACCGCGTCGACTCCGCCGCCCGGCGAGAGCCTTATGACAAGTCCGTGCGGCAGGCAGACTATCGGCATATCCCCTCCGGAGAGCCAGCCCGTCCTGACGCAGACCTTATCCGGGCAGTCGGCGTCCGAGACCCTTATCCTGCCTCTCTCGACCTCGATTACGTTTACGCCCTTCTCCGTTTCAACGGTAAAGCTCTCCCTTCTGCTAACGAGGTCGAGGTCAACCGTGCGGTAAAGCTCCCCGTCCACATAGAGCTCGGCAACTCTCCTGCCGCCTCCGAAGAAGAACAGAGCGGAGACCGCCGCGCTCACAAGGAAGACCGCGGCTATGATGATCGCAAGAGTTTTAGTTTTCATCGCGGCGTATCACCTCGCTGACCGTGCGACCCTCCGACGGAGCAAAGCTCTCCGCAAGCCCCTCGGTAACGGATATATCCCCGTTTTCGGAGACGAATATCGCCTCGAAGCCGCCCGTCTCCCTCCAGAGCGCGGCGGCCTTCTCTTTGCCCATAACGAAGAGCGCCGTGCTGAGCCCGTCGCAGAAAAGTCCCGACTCGCCGACGACTGTCACCGAGATAAGTCCGGAGTCCGCCGGTCTGCACGTCGACGGGTCGATCACGTGCCAGTAGGTCGCGCCGTCCTCTTCAAAATATCTCTCATAGCCGCCGCTTGTGACGACGGCTTTATCCCTGCACTCTAAAACGCCGATATAGCCGCTGCCCTTCGGGTCCTGAACTCCTATCTTCCACGCGCTTCCGTCCGGCTTCCCGCCGAGGCACTGCACGTTGCCGCCGAGATTGAGCAGCGCAGAGCCGACGCCCCTGTCGCGCAGAAGCGCAGCAGTCGCGTCTCCGGCATAGCCCTTCGCAACGGCTCCGAGGTCTAAAAGCATACCCTCTCCGAGGCGCACAAAATTGCCCTCGATCTTGATATTGCGGTAGTCGACGACCTTCAAAAGCTCGGAAAGCTCGCCATCTTTCGGTACGCGATGCTCGCCGGTCGTAAAGCCCCAGGCCTTGACCGCCGGGTAGACGGAGATATCGAGCGCTCCGCCCGTCAGCCCGCAAATGCGCAGAGCCTCGCCTATAAGCTCCGCAGCTTCATCCGATAACTCAGCCTCGCCCATATTGTTGAGGCGGGACATTTCGCTTTCCGGATCGGTTACGGAGAGCTTTTTCTCAAGCT
>CACXBO010000194.1 GCA_902765975.1 Oscillospiraceae bacterium | reverse complement strand
GAGCGCCGGAGCAACAACGATGCTGTCTCCCGTGTGAACGCCTACGGGATCGACGTTTTCCATGGAGCAGACAGCAATTACGTTGCCCGCAGAGTCGCGCATCGTTTCAAACTCGATCTCTTTCCAGCCGGAGATGCATTTTTCAATTAGCACCTGCGTTATAGGCGACATATCCAGCCCGTTTTCTGCGATCGACGCAAGCTCAGAGGGCGTTTCCGCAATGCCGCCGCCCGAGCCGCCAAGAGTGAACGCGGGGCGGACTATGACAGGGTATCCTATATCGGAAGCGGCGGCAAGCGCTTCTTCTACAGATTCCGCTATCTCCGAGGGGACGACGGGCTGGCCGATTTTTTTCATCGTGTCGCGGAACAGCTCACGATCCTCAGCCTTGTTTATCGCTTCAACGTCGCTGCCGAGAAGACGCACGCCGTACTTTTGCAGTACGCCAGCCCTTGAAAGCTGCATAGCGATAGTAAGCCCTGTCTGACCGCCAAGTCCGGCAAGAATACTGTCGGGACGCTCTTTTTCAATGATACGTGCGACGGTCTCCATATTAAGAGGCTCAAGATAAATCTCGTCCGCCATGCTCTTGTCGGTCATTATAGTTGCGGGATTAGAGTTGACCAGCACGGTATTAACGCCCTCTGAGCGAAGCACGCGACAGGCCTGAGCGCCGGCGTAGTCGAACTCCGCAGCCTGACCGATAACGATTGGGCCCGAGCCGATCACAAGAACCTTTCGTATGGATTTATCTCTCGGCATACTCAGCGCCTCCCATCATGTCGATAAATCTGTCGAATAAAAATGCTGTGTCATGCGGCCCTCCGCAAGCCTCCGGATGAAACTGAACGGTGAAGCACCGCTTTCCGGGATAAGCCAATCCCTCGCAGCTTCCGTCGTTGGCGTTTACGAAAGTTTCATATCCCACGGTATTCGGTATGCTGCCCGCAAGCACTGCATATCCGTGGTTTTGGCTCGTAATGTATGTCCTCGTACCTCCGACCTCTTTTACGGGCTGATTTGCGCCGCGATGTCCGTACTTCAGTTTGACCGTTTTGCCGCCCATAGCGATAGCTGTCATTTGATGACCGAGGCAGATCCCGAATATCGGGACTTTTCCGATAAGTCTGCGAATCTGTTCTATACAGTATAGATTATCAGCAGGGTCTCCGGGGCCGTTAGAAAGCATCACACCGTCCGGCTTTGAGGCGAGTATCGCCTCGGCGGACGTATTCTGCGGCACGGCGGTGACTTCGCAGCCGCGTTCGCAAAGGCAGCGTATTATATTCTGCTTCAGACCGTAATCAATGAGCGTGACTGAGTAACGCTTACTGCCCAAAGCCGGAAAAACGGCCGGTTCTTTTCTGCTGACCTTCTCAACAGCGCCGGACACGGAATAGCTGCGGACAGCCTTAAGGTCGGCGGGCAGGGAAGAGCAGATCGCGGCGTTCATAACTCCCTCTTCGCGGATAATACGCGTGAGCTCGCGCGTATCAACGCCGCAGATACCGACGATACCCTCCGCCTTCAAAAAATCGTTCAGCATTCCCTGATTGCGAAAATTGCTCGGAGCATCGCAAAGCTCGCGCACAACGTAGCCGCATACGGCGCTTTTTCCTTCAAAATCCTCCGGAATAACGCCGTAATTGCCGATGAGTGGAAAGGTCTGGATCACGATCTGCCCGGCGTAGCTTGGGTCGGTCAGCGTTTCAAGATAGCCGCAAACTCCGGTCGTAAAGACCAGCTCGCCGACACTGTCTCCGATAGCGCCGATTCTTTTGCCCTCGAATACTGCGCCGTTACTTAATACCAAGTATGCGTTTTCCATATCCATTCACTCCTCTAAAGAATTGAGACGGCCGCGCCGTCTCAATTCAGACAGTAAAAAAATCATTACGATTGTTTTTGCCGTAGCTTAGCCACGGCAAAAACACCCTGAGGCAGCGTCCGGACGCTGCCCTCGCGCCGACCAACGAGGCGAAAGCCGAGGCGATGGAGCGCGAGTTATTCAAATCGAAGCCCAGCAAAGCGGGTTCGATTTGATATCTTCATGACCTCCGGCGATGCCGGAGGTCATGCGAATTATTATGAAAGCCTTGTTAT
>CACXBO010000193.1 GCA_902765975.1 Oscillospiraceae bacterium | reverse complement strand
TGATAATCCCCAACGCATCACGCGCCGTAGCCACCTATCGCTTTACCGACGTCTACGGGCAGACCTATTGGTCAAAGCCATTCTGAGATAATAAGGCTCTACGTCAATAGTTGTAGTAGAGCAGAAATGAAAATCTCCGGGGTCTTCCCTCGGAGATTTTCATTTTGTCGTCACCCATATTGAGTTCGAATGTCACACACCATTTGTTCATCACGGAAAGACCTATATCTGCAAAATGAAAAACAGTTGCGAAATCTGACGTTATCCGGTAAAATATGAACAGTTTAATTGACGATTTTTCGGAGATGACGATAATGTGCAAGACTTTTTCCGTAAACGGAAAGGAATATGCCGTTCTAAAACTTCTCGGCAAGGGAAAGGGCGGCTACTCATATCTCGTAGAGGACGGAGAAGCCCGCTTCGTTCTCAAGCAGATTCATCACGAGCCCTGCGACTATTACCAATTCGGTGATAAGCTCCGCTCTGAGCTTCATGATTATGAAACGCTCAGTGCTCTAGGCATACCGATGCCCCGGCTTTTGTCCGTAGATGAATCAGAAGAGCTCATACTTAAAGAATACGTGGACGGAGAAACCGTTGCAGAGCTAATAAATGCAGGAGAATTCGACCCGCGCTGGCTCGATCAGGTCCACAGTATGTGCGCGCTTCTCTACCCAGCCGGGCTTAATATTGATTATTATCCCACTAATTTCGTTTGCGAGGACGGCAAGCTTTACTATATCGACTACGAATGCAACTCATATATGGAAAAATGGGATTTTGAACACTGGGGAAGCAAGTACTGGGCGGAAAAGACTGTTTGCCGCGGCTTTCGCGACGGGGACTACGACTTAGTCTGCGACTTTCTTATTGAACTCAACAAGCGGGATAAAAGCCACGTAAACTGGAACTGGGCAAGATTTGAGTGGATGTTCGAGCACCCGGAATTTGACAAGAGCCTCAAGAGCTCCATCGGTCTCTGGCTCAGAGGCGGAAAGATCGTTGGCGCCGCTATCTACGATATGTACTTCGGCGAAGCATTCTGCGGCGCTCTTCCTGAATATCCTGAGCTATATACCGAAGCTTTGGATTACGCCTATGATAAGCTTCGTGACGGTTCGGGCTTAGGCGTCGCAGTTTGCGACGGGTGTGAATGGGAGGCGTCTGCGGCAAAAAAGCGCGGCTTCTTCCCTTCCGAGCAAACTGAGACTATGCTCTGCATAGACCTTTCTGAAAGGCTCTGCGCGTCGCTTCCCGCTGGCTTCGGCATTGCGGAGCTTGATCCCGCGGAAAAAGCTTACGAATTTCAGTGGCTTTTGTGGCGCGGCTTTGACCACGGAAAGGACAGAGCAGAATTTGAGCGCGAAGGGCTTGTTGACGTGCCTCAGAACCGCAGGCATTTTAACAGGTATTTGAGCCTCGCCGCAGTAAGTCCAGAGGGCGAATACGCTGCTTATGCCTGCCTTTGGTATAGCGAGAAAACCGATTACGCTTACGTTGAGCCAGTATGTACTGTCCCAGCCTTCAGAGGACGCGGACTTGCCGGGGCTATTCTCAGTGAGGCTCTGAACAGAGCAAGCTCACTAGGAGCTAAGAAAGCTTATGTGATATCGGACATGGAGTTTTACAGGAAGCTCGGCTTTAGATCGTCGCATCATTTCACGTTTTACCGAAAAGCGTGATCATATTTATTCAAAATAATTAACGGTCTCCGGGGACAAATCCCGGAGACCGTGTTTCCTATATCATTAAAAGCATCGCTGAGAACGGCGGAAGGTCAAATTCAAGTCCGTCCTCGGTCTTATGATACGATCCGTTTTCTTCGGCTTCCGAGCAGAGAAGCATCTCCGGCTCTTTAGCATCTTTAAGCTTTAGCGAATAACCCTTCTGCAGCGTGCCGCTGAGATTGAACACGGCGAGCAGACGCTCCTTTTTGCTCCTGCGGATGATTGCGTAAATGCATCGGCTCTCCTGCCCGCAGTCAGCCCACTCGAAGCCCTCTTTTTCGTAGTCCATCTCATAGAACGCCGGATTTTCGAGATATAGGTTATTCAGCTTTTTCATATAATCGTGGAAGGCTCTGAATCTCGGATCCTGTAGAACGTCGAAATCTATCCCGTACCTCTCTATCCACTCCTTGAACTGGCCGAGCTCGTTGCCCATGAAGTTGAGCTTTTTGCCGGGGTGGATCATCATATACATATACAGAGCCTTTGCCTGACTCAGCTTTTCCTCAAGCGTACCGTACATCTTGTTTGTGATCGAGCCCTTCATATGGACTACCTCGTCGTGGGACAGAGGTAAAAGATAGTTCTCGTCGCCGAAATACAGCATGGAAAAGGTCAGCTTATGGTAGTTCTCCGGGCGATACTTGGGGTCAAGCCTGAAAAAGTCGAGGGTATCGTGCATCCAGCCGAGGTCCCATTTATAGTCGAAGCCCAGACCTCCATCCTTTGCGCTCTTCGTTATGCCCTTGAAGCTCGTGCTGTCCTCGGCTATCAGCATACAGCCGGGATTGAGCTTTTTGAGAGATGAATTCATATATTTAACGAAATCGAGAGCGTTCCCGTTCACGCCCCTTCTCTCGTCGCCTTGCCAGAAGATAATTCTGCTGATGGCGTCCATTCTTATCCCGTCGAAGTGATATTCGCTGAGCCAGAAATTGGCGGACGACTGGAGGAAGCTCTTGACCTCGCCGCGGGAATGCATAAAGTTGCAGGTCCCCCACTCGCTCATCCCAACGTCGCTGTTCGGGTACTCGTAAAGCGGCGATCCGTCGAATTTGGAGAGACCGTATGAGTCCATCGCAAAGTGGACGGGCACGAAATCTATTATCGCTCCTATGCCGTTTGCGTGGAGCATATCGATAAGCTCCTTGAGCTGATCGGGAGTTCCGTATCTGCTCGTTGGCGCGAAATAGCCCGTCTGCTGATAGCCCCAGCTCTCGTCGCTCGGATGCTCGCAGAGCGGAAGAAATTCAACGAAATTATAGCCGCATTCCTTCATATACGGAATAAGCTCTCTACCGAGTTCCGGATAACTGTACCAGTCGTCGCAGTTAAAGCCCGGCTTTTTGAATGAACCTGCGTGTATCTCATAGATATTAAGCGGTCCGTCCTTCTTTTCCGTGCGCGTTTTCATCCAGACGTCATCTGCGAACTTATACGCACCCATATCCCAGGTGATAGACCTGTGGTCCGGTCTCCGCTCCATATAGTTCCCGTATGGGTCGCAGTGGTCGGTATATGAGCCCCGCGCATATATGCGGTACTCGTAGGGAGTTCCTGCGGGAAGGTTGTCTACCGAAACCTCGTAAAACTGCCCGTTTAGCGTCTTTTGCATAGGAACAGGTCCGCTTTCCAGAAGAAGCTCAACCTTCTGTGCGGACGGGGCAAAGGTGCGAAACGTCGTCTTTTCGGGAGCATACTTCGCGCCGAGCCATTGGTGGGCATCCAGAAGCTGTCCGGTATAAAAAGCTTGAAGATCCATATTCTGTTTCTCCTTTGACGTTGCGGTATTATTATCTTCTGTCATTATAACACATTTTCGCCGTAATACAACCGCAAGGCTACCGGAGTAGTTCCCCGACAGCCATTTTTTATTGTTTTTTCTTGAACTTGAGTATTAAGAGTACCGCAAGACCTAAAATGGAAACTGATCCAAGCGCTATCCAAAGCCACGTAAGTCTGCTGTCTCCCGTTCCCGGATTCATATCGGCAAGCGGATCGCCGTTATCGCCGATATCCTCAGCGCTTTCTCCCGAAGGGACAACTGGCTCCTCGGTCGGCTCCTCGGTCGGCTCCTCAGTCGGCTCCTCAGTCGGCTCCTCAGTCGGCTCCTCAGTCGGCTCCGGGTCTGCCGGTGGCGCAGGCGGCGCGGGAGGCGTCGGCGGCGTGTTGTCCTGCCACTCAGCCTCAAGGGTCAAATTCTCATATACTGGCAGACTGAAATCATATTCAGCACCCTCAAGCTCCCAGTTAAGGAAAAGGTATCCGTCTCTTGTCGGAGGCTCCGGCTCATGAGCCTCAGTACCGTAGGGAACGTGCTCTGCGTCTATCTCTGTGCCTCCCTTTGAGTCAAAGCTCACTACCGGCTGGACGATAACGTGCCTGCGGCGGGTAGCGTCGCTGACGTATACGATCGCCGCGCTCGGGTCAAGCTCAACGGCGCCGGATCCGCTTCCTGCAGCGTTTGGCTCCGGCTCCACATCAGTTGCCTCTATCCTGCTGCCGTCTGACGAAAGACGGATAACGATGTCCTTCACGCTCTTTCCGGTGAGCGGATCTTCCTCCTTTGCCCAACAGTTTTCGCCGCCGGCAGGAGCAATAACGCTGTAGCCTCCATCGATCTTTCCGCTGACTGTAACGTTCTCATTAGGCGTGATATCCTCAATAACGACGGTCTCAGAGTTGCCCTTAACAATAAAGTAGTCCGGCGTCGTATAGCCCTCAACATTCACTGTAACCTTTGTCCCGTTTTCATCTGACGTGGTCATCTTGGCGAAAAATACGCCTACTGCTTCATCGCCCAAAACGACCGGAGCTGCTATGCAGTTTTTTATGACGACTCCGCCCGTGGCGTTTACGTTCCAGTTTGT
>CACXBO010000192.1 GCA_902765975.1 Oscillospiraceae bacterium | reverse complement strand
TAAGAAAGCCCTGCATATAGTTTTATAGTTTCCGAAGAGAGTCAGTCTGTCGCCGGGCTCGAACACCGTGTTCGCTGTCGGCACCGCTGGAGCGTCGCTGCCCCGCTCATACAGGAGGACGACGATATTAAGTTCGGTTTTTATTCCGGTCTGCGCCAAAGGCTTTCCCTCAAGAAATTCCGGAACCTTTTTCATATTCACCTGAGCTATAGTTCCGGAACCTATCTGATCGAGCTGTACTATGCTGTTTTCATTTGCCTTGCCCGCGACGCGACCGGCTATATTTTCAAGCTTTCGTTCGATCCACGAGCGGACCTTGGGCGTTCTTGACACTGCGAATATCGCGATTATCACAGTGAGCGGAATGATCATACTGAGAAGCCTTGTTCCAAGCTCGGAGATCTGTATCGAAACTAACATATTGATAAGCGTCGAGACGATGGTCAGATTAAAAACGTAGCCGAAGAGCATCGTTATCCTTGCAAGCCGCCTTCGAGAGCGCGTTGAAAGTATCATCTCGCTCTCGCGGGTCGTGAAGCCGCAGCCTGTAAGGAGAGATATGACCTGAAACCGGGCTTTTTCGATCGGCAGACCTATCAGGCGAAAAAGAATAGTAAATATCTCGGAAATGAGCCAGTATACGAGGATCAAAAATGCAAAGCGCACGGCGGTCATGTATATGTTCATTATCTCACTCCCCTTTTGTTTTATTATAGTTTAGCTCTGCCTTTAATGCAAGTCTCTGTTGCTTCGACGCAGAAGAAATCCCCCGCCGAAAAGCGGGGGATAAATTATTATGCGGTTTTAAGTGCTAAAGAGTGCTCAGTTCTCTTTTTTCTTACGCACGGCGATGACTCCGCCCAGACCGAGCGCCGAACCCATGAGCAGAAGAGCGCCGCCTGTCAGCGTTACGCCCGAAGGCACTGTCGCATCGTAGCCGTTTGCAAAATGCACCACAGTCGGATTGTCGTTTATCGGACCCTGTGCCGTGCGATCCTCGCTCAATTCTCCGTCTGTTCCGTCTGTTCCTCCGATCCTTGTCTCATACAGGAGAGAAACTCCGGCGGGTGTGGACTGAACGATACTGTATAATGTACCCACCGGAATACCCGTTATGGTGATATCCTCGTCGTGTCCGAGCCTTATCTCGGCAACAAGCGTCGAGCCGGACGAGCTGCCCTCAGAATTTGAGCCGCCGCCTGCGGACGGAGCAGCGAACGATAGCGTTCCCTCGCCCACATATCGGGAGCCGGTGACCGCAAAGCTCTCCGGCAGAGCCTTTGACGCATTGGACAGCGTTATCGTAAAGATAAACTCGTCCTGCTTGTTGCCCATGCTGCCGTATATTTTTTCGGTTATCTTTAGGGATACTGTTTCCTCGTCAGCCAGACTGTTCGCGAAAGAAAAGTTAAAGCACAAGCCGTCGGTGGATACGTTCTTTTCCTTTGAAACACCAAACTGATTCTCCCCAAAGGTAACGACGCTTCCGAGAACGGGATCGCCCGATGCGTCAAGCTCCCAGAGCTCATAATTTGCTATGCTGCCGTTCACTCTCGCGGGAAGATCTGCCAGATGAATAAGGTCGCTCATATTATACTGGTCTCTCGTCAACGTGTATACCGTGTCAAGCCAATGAACAGTTGAGTCAGTAAGCGTATAGCTTATCTTAAAGCTCAGTGTCGCGGGAAGTCTCGTATCATCCTTCGCGATCGTATCGTCCCCGTTCTTCCAGAGCTTCTTTACATACACCCCAACGTCATACGGCGCGAGATAGTTATTAAGGGTTATTGCGTTCGGACCTATCGCCGCTGTGATAGCGAAGGAGGATTCGCCGCTCAGTTCGGTATTTGTTCCGTTCAGTATATAGCTTGAGAGCACCGTTTCAGAGTCCGGCATTATCTCTATAACGGCGTACTGCTGTCCGGCAGCAGCCGGAACGACGGAAGAGCTTTCTCCGACCGCTAACTCTACGTCGATAATAGCTGCCTCGTAGGTCGCAGGTATAACTCCGCCGCTCGTCGGAACAACAATGATGCGGAATTTTCCGGTGACGGTATCCGAGCCGTCTGCCATTGCCTTTGTGACCTGGATAGTTGTCTCCGGCGCGTTAGCAAAGATGTGAGAAGCCGTTACTCCGTCCTCTATCGAACCAGTAGCGCTTGTCGCGCCAACCGTTCCGTCAACGCTGTAAAGCTCTGAGCCATCGGGGATCCCGGTCTCGGTTACCGTATACGTCGTACCCTCGGGTATACCGGTGAAGGTCTTGCTCTCGCCCTGACTGAGCGTGAAAGTTTCTGTAACG
>CACXBO010000191.1 GCA_902765975.1 Oscillospiraceae bacterium | reverse complement strand
GATTTTTGGCTTTCGATCCCTCCGAAAACCCAGTAAAATCAAGGGTTCCGGGGTTCGGAGGGTACATAAAGGTGATACGATTTCGAGTCAGGGCCGTTATAACCACTTCGATACCTGTCCGTATATTAACTTCTGCTCACTGAGAGCAAATATTAATATACACTAAAATCCTAAAGATGTAAAGAAATATTTCTTGAACTTAGATAAAAAATAGTGACAAACACAAAATAAAGTAGTATGATACACATAAATATACAATAGGGGGTTATCGGATATGAGCATGGCAGACAGAATATTCATTTCAAATTGCCGTGATATTCTCTCCACCGGAGTTTGGGACACAAATTTTGAAGTCAGACCTCACTGGGCAGACGGCACTCCTGCACATACAATAAAAAAATTCGGGATAGTCAACCGCTACGATCTTTCAAAGGAATTTCCTATACTCACGCTTCGCCGCACCTATTGGAAGAGCGCGATCGACGAGCTCCTTTGGATTTGGCAGAAAAAGTCAAATAATATCAAGGATCTTAAGGGTCATATTTGGGACAGTTGGGCGGATGAGAACGGCTCGATAGGCAAGGCCTACGGGTATCAGCTCGGACTCAAGCACAAGTATCCGGAGGGAGAGTTTGATCAGGTCGACAGAGTTATATACGATCTCAAGCATAATCCCGCAAGCCGGAGAATACTGACTAATATGTATAATTTCGACGATCTTCATGAGATGGGGCTGTATCCCTGCGCATATTCAGTTACCTTCAACGTGAGCGGCGATAAGCTGAACGCCATTCTCAATCAACGCTCGCAGGATATGCTGACCGCGTCGAACTGGAACGTGGTACAATACGCCGTGCTCGTTCACATGATGGCGCAGGTCGCCGGACTCCAGGCCGGCGAGCTCGTTCACGTTATCGCGGACGCACATATATACGACAGACACGTCGCAATCGTGAAGAAGCTCCTCAGAAACGAGCCGCTTGATGCTCCGAAGTTTACGATTGACCCGAACGTGACCGACTTCTACGCGTTCACACGCGACAGCTTTAAGGTTGAGGGTTATAAATACTGTGAGTTTACCGACACGATACCAGTTGCGATTTAAGACCGGAGGGAAAAATGGATCTTATCGTTGCAGTTTATGAGAACTGGGGAATAGGGAAGAACGGCACACAGCCGATAGTCGTTCCCGAGGATCGAAAGCATTTTCGAAGCGTGACCGGTCATTCTACCGTTATCGTCGGAGACAGGACGATGAAGGATTTTCCCGGGGGAAAGCCGCTTAAAAACAGAAGAAACATCGTGCTTTCGATAATTCCTGATTTTGAAGCTGACGGCGCGGATGTAGCACACAGCTTTGACGAGGCAATGAACCTCGTGAAAGAGGACGAGGAGACCTTCGTAATAGGAGGCGCATCTATCTACAGGCTGTTTTTGCCATTTTGCCGCAGAGCTTATATAACTATGATCTACGTTTCGCCGGATTGCGACGTATGGTTTCCGAATCTCGATGAGCTTGACAATTGGGTCGTTGAGGACGAGGGAGAGCTTCGTGAGCATGAAGGCCTTTTCTACAGATTTATGACTTATAAAAACATGAACTATGATAAACATGAAGATGAATAAACCCGAGCTTCTGGCTCCGGCAGGGGACATGGAGAGCCTTGAGGCAGCCCTGAGCTTTGGTGCGGATGCAGTTTACCTTGGCGGGCGCCTGCTGCAGCTCCGCGCGTCGAGAGCCGCTTTCGACGACGAAAATTTGATAAAAGCCGTTAAGCTGGCTCATTCAAGAAACAAAAAGATTTTCGTTACGGTGAATTCTTTCGCATTCAACGATGAGATCGCGCTCTGCGCTGAGTATGCGCGTTTCCTCCGCGATGCGGGAGTAGATGCAGCTATTATCTGCGATTTAGGAGTTATGTCCGAATTTCGCAAAGCTGCGCCTGAGCTTGAGATACACGTCAGCACTCAGGCGAACACTATGAACTACTCCGCCGCCAACGTGCTTTGCTCGCTCGGCGCAAAACGCATTGTTCTTGCGCGCGAGCTCAGCCTTGATGAGATAAGAAAGCTAAGAGATAATATACCTGATGACGTTGAACTTGAGGCTTTCGTGCATGGCGCGATGTGTATGTCCTACTCCGGCAGATGTATATTAAGCTCCTTCCTTACAAATCGCAGCGGGAACAGAGGAGAATGCAGCCAGCCCTGCAGATGGAACTACGCTCTCGTTGAGGAGAAGAGACCAGGCGAGTTTTTCCCGATATACGAAAACGGCGAGTTTACAACTATTCTCAGCTCGCATGACCTCTGCTGCATAGATTTTCTCGATAAACTGCGCGATGCCGGAGTAACGAGCTTCAAGATCGAAGGGCGCATGAAGACGGCATATTACGTTGCTACAGCAGTAAACGCATACAGAAAGGCGATAGACGGAGCCGACTCTATTGAAAACTGCCGCGCTGAGCTTTACGCACTTAAGCACAGGCCGTATTCGAGCGGCTTTTACTTCGGCGACGTCGTTCACAGCCACAGTAACGACGGGCATTATTCACAGGACTGCACTTTTATCGGAAACGTTATAGGTTGGGAGAACGGGATATTGAAGCTCCGTCAGCGTAACCGCTTTAGCGTTGGCGAAACTCTCGAGGTCCTGAGCCCGAACCTACCGGTTATCAAATTTGAAGTCACTGAAATAGTAAACGAGGACGGAGAAAGGCAGGACTCCGCTCCGCATCCAAATCAGATAGTTTTCGTTCCCTGCGAGACCGAACTCAAGCCTGGCGATTTTTTGCGGAGAAGAGACCGTGTGTAAGTTTGCAAAATACCGCTTTTTAGATACCTCCCGTTTTGAAAGAGTTATCGTATTGAGCGACGTACACGGCGATGCAGATGGATTTAAGGCAGTTTTGGATAAGTCTTGTTTTTCCGAAAAAGATGCGCTGATTATTGTCGGTGACATTCTTGAAAAGGGCGGAAGCGGTCTTCCACTTTTGCATCACGTTATGGAGCTTGCCAAAACAGGACGAGTTTTTATGGTACTTGGCAATAACGACGCTCTTTTTATTGACTGGCGCGACGGGATTACGTCAGATGAGGCCATGCTGAACTATACAAGGATCGTAACGAACTGCACGCTGTTTGAGATGGGGAGAGAGCTTTCGCTTCCTTGGAATACGCTTGAAGAATTAAAAACTCTGAAAAAGGCGATATTCTATCATTACGCGGACGAGATCGCGTTTCTTGACAGCCTTCCGCATATAATTGAAACGGACTTCGCGGTTTTCGTTCACGCCGGCCTTGACGATCGCCCGCTTTCCGAGCAGAAGCCTGAGACCTGCCTTTCAAAGCCGCATTTCGGAACGGATAAGCATCGCTTTGATAAAACTGTTATCGTCGGGCACTGGCCGGCGTCAAACTACTGTGAGAGCATTATAAATGTTGCTCCGTATTATAATGAAGTCAGCAATATTATCAGCATCGACGGAGGCAACAGCCTTAAAAGCTGGGGTCAGATAAACTATCTTGTTTTTCGTTCCGGCGCCGTTGCAGAGTCCGGATATTATGACAGTCTTCCGAAAATAAGGGTGCTTGAGGCTCAGAAAGAAAGCGATAATCCAACTCTTCTTATCCACCCGAAAACGCTCGTAGAGATCATTAATAGGGGAAAAACGGAGACGCTCTGCTTTATTCCTGCAATAAACAGCGAAAAAACGATAGTGAACGAGAAAATCTACGAGTACCGCGGAAATTGTTACTGCTGGGATTATACCGATTACAAGCCGGAGCTTGCCGCCGGAGATATCGTTTCGCTCTGCCAAACGGACGAATACGGAACGCTGATAAAGAAACACGGTATTGTAGGATATTATACCGGCAGGTGGGAATTTACATAATTTAAAAAGCATAAAGCGCTCTCGTTCGGCTGATGCCGGGTGAGGGCGCTTACTCTATTTCAAATAGAATATCGTCTATATCGTCAAAGCTGATCCTCTCGCCATCCAGCGAAATGAAGTGTTCCGTCTTATCTACGGCGGCGATTACCCCGGAGGATACGTGAAATTCTCCTGAAGAGTAATATTTGATTGATACGCGTTTGCCCTTACTGAGTTCAGACAGCTTTTCATTGAGCGCGACAAGCGCGTCTTCACCGAGGATCGGCTTCTCAAAAAGTCCGAGCTCGCGCCTTTTCCTTTCGAGAGCCGCCTCAAGACCCGAAAGTGCGTCAAAGGATGAAAACTGCTTTGCACGGTCGGAAATCGACATTCTGTGCTCCGGTCTACTCGCCACTCTTGTGCCCTCCTATCTGCCTGTTGCGTTCTTTTCTTGTTGCGCCATCTTCAAAATCGATCCCTTTGAGTATTGCATTTTTGCCGTGCTTCTTTTTGATGTCAAGCACCGCCTGCTGTATTTTGCGGTTCTTTATTAATTTTGTTACTCCGGGCTCATCTCCGAAAAGGCTATCCTGAAAGAAGCCCGGATCGTCAATAAGTTCGCCTGTTGCGATATTCAGCCTTCTTATCGGCGCTTTTTTATCGGCGATTCTATCGAAAAGAGAAACCATGGCAGGTATCATAACGCTGTCGGCGTTCGTTTCGGTCCCGAGATTCACGCTGCCCTTGTCGGGGGCTTTTACAACAGAGCTTGAATAGCCTATATAAAGTCCGAGAGAAGAGGTCACGAGCCCCTTATCCACCATATCGAGTGATAATGAGTCTGTCATCTCCTTCAAAACTGTCTTCGCTTCGTCAAATCCGTAATCGCGCATAAGAACCTGACCGGAAGACAGCGACTTGGAACGCGGTCTGTAGGCTTTTATATCCGCTATCGTGACCGGCTCTATCCCGTTAGCATGGTCTATCATAAGCTCCGCGTCTATTCCGAATTCCTTGTATAGCACGGTCTCGTCGGCCTCGGCTATGCCGCGCATATCAAATATTCCGAGTCGCGCAAGCCGCTTTGCAGTCGCCGGACCTATGCGCCAAAAGTCGGTGAGCGGTCGGTGACGCCAAAGCGTTTTTTTATATGCTTCCTCATCCAGCTCGCCTACGAAATCGTGGGAGTGCTTTGCCGTTATATCAAGCGCGATTTTTGCAAGATAAAGATTCGTGCCTATGCCAGCCGCCGCTCTTACGCCAACGGCCTCGGTGACCTTATCCATAAGAAAAATCGCAAGCTCCCGAGCCGTTTTGTTATACGTTTTCATATATCCGGTTATATCGAGAAACGCTTCATCAATTGAGTATACGTATATATCATCAGGCGAAATATACCGCAGATACGTTCCGTATATATCCGCGGCGTAGTCTATATACTTCTGCATCCGCGGCGTGGCGATTATATAGTCAATATCCTTGGAAATTTCAAATAGTCTGCATCTGTTCTTTACGCCAAGCGCCTTCATTGAAGGACTGACCGCAAGGCATATCGTTCCTGTTGACCGTTCCGGATCTGCGACTACCAGATTCGCTGCCATAGGATCGAGTCCCCGTTCAACACATTCCACTGAGGCGTAGAAGCTTTTAAGATCTATGCAGAGATACATTCTCTTTTCCATTCTCCTTACGCCTCCCATCCTGATTTCTGTAGGGTTATTATATCACGCAATATAGGACATTTACAGGTCGGATTATAAATTTTTCCCTCTTGCAAAAAGGGAAGAGCGGGTATATAATAAAGCTATCGGAAGCAATGCGCTTCCAAAAGGAGGGGCGGATATGAGAGCAAAAGACGCCGGGCTTATGGAAAGAATAAAGCGCTACGCCGAGGAGTACATACTCAAAACGGGGAGGTCGCCGTCAACAACTAAAATCGCCGATGCGGTCGGCGTCTCCCGAGGAACCGCTTATAAATATCTTGTTGCAATGTCTGAGCGCAACATGATCAAATACGACGGGGGCACTATCACCACAGACGCCACGGCAAAGCTGTCCGGCGCCGTATCGCGAGCTGCCATTGTGGGCTCCATACCCTGCGGATCGCCGGAGGAAGAGCAGGAGAGCGTGGAGGCTTATGTTCCGCTTCCGGCTGAGATATTCGGAGAGGGAAGCTTTTATATTCTCCGCGCCGACGGAGATTCGATGATAGAGGCTGGTATAGCGTCAGGCGACCTCGTTGTTATCGAGCGAACGGACATGGCGAGGGACGGGGATATCGTAGTTGCCCTTGTCGATAATGAAAACACTCTAAAAAGGATATTTTTTGACAAAGAAACAGGGAAAACAATACTTCATCCGGAAAACAGACGTCTTTCTGATATAGCAGTCGATTACTGTTTAGTGCAGGGAGTTGCTCGCAGCGTTATCAAGCGGCTTGGGAGGTAAATATGGATAAAAGAAAGGTTTACGTCGAGGTGCTTGCCGCGCATCAGATAGACGGCGAATGTATTCCCATGTGTATTTCGTTTGAGAACGGGGCGGAGTATAAAATAGACCGGGTCCGCTCCGTAGAGCGTGTCGCCGCTGTTAGACCGACGTTAAGATATACCGTGATAATAGACGGGAAACAGACTTTCCTGTACCTTGAAGATGACGTCAAATGGTTCGTGCATCTAAAAGGGCGCCCAAAAGCCGCTCGCCCGGCTGCAGATCGGTGCAAAGCTGTATGAAAAGGTCAAAATTAGTATTGCGGATTTAAATCTATTTCTGTATAATTTCCAGAGTACGCTCGGTCTGAGCGCAATACGGAGGAAAGATGAAAGAGAAGAAGGGAAGAACGAAGGTAATACTGCCGCTCCTCGGCAGATACAGTATCCACTATGCCATCGGTCTCGCTATGCTGTTTACCGTTGACTTTGTGAATCTGTACATACCCGAGTTCATAGGAAGCGTTATAGACGGGCTTGAGAGCTTTACGCTTGATATAAACGGAGTCCTGAAAATATGCCTCAGGATTGTGCTGTGCGGCGCTATCATAGTTGCCGGAAGATTTTTATACAGGATATTTATCTTCGGAACAGCGAGAAAGATAGAGCGCAGACTGCGCGATATGCTGTTTTCAAAGCTTGAGTGCCTTTCACAGAGATATTATAACGAGCACAAAACCGGCGATATAATGAGCTATTTCACAAACGACCTTGAGGCGGTCAGAATGGCTATCGGTCCGGCGATAGTTTCCGCATTCGATGCGACCGTGCTGACCGTAATGGTGCTTTTCCGAATGTTTACAAAGGTGAGCGTAAGCCTGACTCTGTATACTCTTATACCAATGGGCGTAATAGCGATATTCGGATATTTTTACGGCGACCTGATAGAGAAACGCTGGGCAAAGAAGCAGGAGTCCATAGCGGCCCTTTCTGATTTCGTTCAGGAGAGCATATCCGGAGAGAGAGTCATTAAGGCGTTCGTTCAGGAGAAGGCTCAGGAAAAGGCGTTTGAAAAAGTGAACGACGCAAACAGAAAAACCGCCATGAACGTACAGAAGCTCGACTCGGCGTTCGGTCCCGTACTGCATTTTCTTGTTGGCGCGACCTACGTCGTTGCCATAGTTTTCGGAGGAACATACACCATACGCGGCGAGATGACCCTCGGAAGCTTCGTTACCTTTAATTACTATATCGGTTCTCTTATCTGGCCAATGCTCGCGCTCGGCGACTCAGTGACTCTCGTGTCTCAGGGCA
Organism: Oscillospiraceae bacterium; assembly: GCA_902765975.1. Lineage (GTDB taxonomy): Bacteria > Bacillota > Clostridia > Oscillospirales > Oscillospiraceae > RUG626. The sequence continues at coordinate 1,192 of CACXBO010000191.1, read as the reverse complement.
TAGCAGGAATAAACAGAATCCACGAGGTATTCGACGAAACTCCCGATATAGCCGACGACCCTGAGCCGGACTCCGTTGAAAAGCTTGAAGGCGATATTGAGTTCAGCGGAGTATCCTTCAGATATAAAGAAGACCTTCCGCTTGCAATGGACAACGTCAGCATCAGAATAAGAAAGGGAGAGACCCTCGCCATACTCGGAAGGACGGGGTCCGGCAAGACCACCTTCGTCAATCTGATCGAAAGAGTATACGATATCGACGCAGGCTCAATAACGCTGGACGGCCACGATATAAAGAAGATACCGCTCAGCGTACTGCACGAGAATATTGCTTACGTTCCGCAGGACAACTTTATGTTTTCGGATACTCTCGCAGGCAATATCTCTTTCGGAAAGCTCGACGCTTCGCACGGGGAGATAGAGGCAGCCGCAAAAAGCGCGGATATCCACGATAATATAATGGACTTTCCAGACGGCTATGAGACCGTTGTCGGTGAGAGGGGAGTTACGCTCTCAGGCGGACAGAAGCAGCGCAGCTCTATCGCAAGAGCCATTTTGAAAGACAGCCCTATCCTTATCCTCGACGACTCGCTCTCCGCAGTCGATACGGATACGGAAGAACGGATCCTCTATAATCTGAAGGAAAGCCGCCGAGGCAAGACCACAATTATGATAGCGCACAGAGTATCCACCGTTCAGAACGCCGATCACGTTATGGTGCTTGAGGACGGCAGGATAATAGAATACGGAACTCGGGAAGAGCTTCTTGAAAAAGACGGTGCTTATGCTTCTATGGTCCGAAAGCAGCAGCTTGAATCAGAGCTGCGAATGGTCGACTGAGGGGGTGAGGTCTTATGGCAAAAATGAGAGAAGAAAACCCCGAGATCCACTATAAAGGAAATGTTTTTGGAAGACTGTTTGCATACGTAAAGCCGCACGCAGGAAAGCTCATACTCTGCATTATCCTCGTCCTTGTGCTTACCGCGCTCAATCTATATCAGCCTCAGCTTATCGGACACGCTATCGACGACTGTATTGAGGGATACTATTATCCTTATGTTTACGACGAAAACGGGGATATCAGCTTTGACGGAGAATCTCTAAGCAAGTTAGAAAACGCAACAAAGCTTGAGGGCGAAAGCTTTGCTGTCATACTTAACTATGAGGATTCTTATTATTTCTTTGAAAAGCTG
>CACXBO010000190.1 GCA_902765975.1 Oscillospiraceae bacterium | reverse complement strand
GTGCAGGAGCTCAGAGAAAAGCTCGCGGAAAATGCGTATGAGGGCGCCGCGCTACACTTCATCGGGGGACTGCAGAGGAATAAAGTGAAGTATATCGTCGGGGAGACGGATCTGATAGAGAGCGCCGACTCCCCGGAGCTGATAGCTGAGATATCGAAGAGGGCGGAGGCCCTCGGAATAAGGCAGAGAATACTGCTTGAGATAAACGTCGGGAGGGAGCCCCAAAAGTCGGGCGTCCTCCCCGAAGCGCTTCCGGACCTTCTCGGCTGCGCCTCCGAAATGCGGGGTGTCGAGGTCGCGGGACTTATGGCGATACCGCCTAATGAGGGTGACGCTGAGAAAAAAACGGGATATTTTGAGAAAATGACAAAGCTTTTTGTTGACATAAGCGGAAAAAAATACGATAATGTTACTATGAATATTCTGTCTATGGGTATGAGCCGCGATTTTGAGGAGGCGATAGCCTGCGGAGCGACTCTCGTTAGAGTCGGATCCCTCATTTTCGGCGAGCGGATATACCGATGAGACTGATAATACTACACGGAGGTTTATTATGGGACTTTTTGATGAGCTCAAGAAACTCACAAGACCTTATGAGGACGAAGACGAGGAGTTTGAGGACTTTTCGCCGAGAGCGCCGGAGAAAATGCCGGTAACGCCGAGGACGGCCGCCCCGCAGAGGACTATGTTCCAGGACAGCGCGGCCGACAAGAGAGACAACAAGGTCGTCAATATCCACGCCACCACCCAGCTTCAGGTCGTTCTTGTAAAGCCGGAACGCTTTGAGAACGCAGCCGAGATAGCCGACCATCTGCGCGAGAAGAGAACGGTCGTTCTCAACCTCGAGCAGACCAATAAGGATATCGCGAGAAGACTTATCGATTTCCTCTCCGGCGTCGCATACGCGCAGGACGGAAAGATAAAGAAGGTAGCGGTCAATACCTACCTCATAACGCCGTACAACGTCGATCTTATGGGCGACCTCCTTGACGAGCTGGAGAACAACGGGCTGTATTTCTGATGCTCCGGAGATAAGCCGGAACAGATATTAGATCAGAGAAGGATGGGATAAGATATGTTAACACCTCAGAATATTCAGGAGCAGGAATTCAACAAGGCGGTTTTCGGCGGATACGATATGGCCGCCGTCGACGATTTTCTTGAGACGGTAGGGGAGGACTACACGGCGCTGTTCAAGGAAAACGCCGTTCTGAAGGGCAAGCTCAAGGTGCTCGTAGATAAGGTCGAGGAGTACCGTTCCACAGAGGACTCTATGCGCATGGCGCTTCTCACAGCCCAGAAGATGAGCGACGACATCATGGCGGAGACCCGCGCAAAGTGCGACGAGATGCTGCGCGAGGCTCAGGCGAAGGCCGACGCCACCGTTGCGGGCGTAAAGAGCAGAGCCGACGCAGAGGAGGCGAGGCTCGCTTCCGTCAAGGCAGAGACAGCGAAATTCGTTCAGCTCAACCGCGAGCTTATAGCAAATCAGGCTGAGTTTTTAAGGAAGGTCGCAGAGGTGACCGGAACTCCAGCGCCGGAGGAGGGAGAGGAGGACGCCCCCTTTTTTTCCCCGGAGGGCGGCGGAGCGAGACCGAAGGGACCCGTTAACCACGGCTGGGTAAAGGAGGCTCCCAAGGCGGAACCAAAGCCGGCGCCCGAGGAAAAGAAGCCGGAGCCGGTAAAGCCCGCACCCGTGCCGCCCGCGACGAAGCCCGACTTCGAGGCGACGAGATCCGATATCGAGTCTTTCGTAAACGACATTATGGACGAGCGCGGAGTATACGACGAGAGCCTTGAGGAGACGAAGCGCGTTCCCGACGTAAAGCGCGGGGAGCCGAAGCAGGAGAAGCTCTGGACGGAGGAGGACGAGGAGATCACGCCGCGTCCCAAGTTTAAGTTCGACGATCTTCAGTTCGGCGCGAATTACGAAGAGGGCAAGAAATAAAAACCGAAGCGGGGGCTAAGCCCCCGCATAAGTATGTTAAGACTTAGGAGAAAAATATGGATTACAACGCAACGCTTAATCTCCCCAAAACCGAATTTCCGATGCGCGCCGGTCTCCCCGCGAGAGAGCCGGAGATGCTTAAGCGGTTTTATGAGCTCGGGCTTTATGAGGAGATGCTCAAAAGAAACGAGGGGAAGCCCGACTTCATCCTGCACGACGGTCCTCCGTTTTCAAACGGACACCTGCACATGGGCCACGCGCTCAACAAAACACTGAAGGACTTCATCATCCGCTATAAGTCGATGAGCGGATACCGCACGCCATACACTCCCGGCTGGGATAACCACGGTATGCCGATCGAGTCCGCTATCATAAAGCAGCAGAAGCTGAACCGTAAGGCTATGACAATTCCCGAATTCCGCGACGCCTGCCACGAATTTGCGCAGAATTTCGTCAACATCCAGCGCGACGAGTTCAAGCGCCTCGGCTGCCTCGGCGACTGGGATATGCCCTATCTGACCATGGCGCCCAAGTTCGAGGCCGAGGAGGTCAAGGTATTCGGAAAGATGTATTCCAAGGGCTACATCTACAAGGGCAAGAAGCCTGTTTACTGGTGCCCGCACGATGAGACCGCCCTTGCAGAGGCGGAGATAGAGTATTCCGACGATAAGGTAACGACTATCTTCGTCAAGTTCCGCGTTAAGGACGACCTCGGGCTCCTCTCGCCCTATTCCGATATTTCGAGCACCTACTTCGTCATCTGGACGACGACGACCTGGACTATACCAGGAAACCTCGCAATCTGCCTCAATCCCGCCCTCGACTACAGCCTCTTCCGTGCGTCTAACGGGGAGACCTATATAATGGCGGCAGAGCTTGCAGAGTCCGTTCTTAAAAAGGCGGGACTTGAGATAGAGGAGACGCTCCATATCTTCAAGGGAGCCGAGCTTGAGCTTATAACCGCTCAGCATCCGCTTTTCGATCAGGAGAGCCTTGTCATTCTCGGCGACCACGTAACTCTCGACGCAGGTACCGGATGCGTACACACCGCTCCCGCCTACGGCGCGGACGACTATAACGTATGCCGCAGGTATCCGCAGATACCGCAGGGCCGCGAGCTCAAGGTGAACGTGGACGACAGCGGCCGATTCAATTCCTATGCGGGCAAATATGAGGGTCTCTCCGTTCTCAAGGCGCACGAACCGATCTACGCCGATCTCGTTTCCGCCGGAGCCATCCTCGCCTCCGAGGAGCTTACCCACTCCTATCCGCACTGCTGGCGCTGCAAGAATCCGATTATATTCCGTGCTACCGACCAGTGGTTCTGCTCAGTCGACGCCTTCAAGGAGGACGCGGTCAGAGCTGCGGAGAATGTTACGTGGATGCCAGAATGGGGCGCCGATCGTATGCAGAGCATGATACGCGAGCGAGCCGACTGGTGCATCTCCCGTCAGCGTCACTGGGGTCTGCCTATCCCGGTGTTCTACTGCGAGGATTGCGGAAAGCCCGTCTGCACGGAGGAGACAATCGGCAGGATAAGCGAAGTGTTCCGCGCCGAGGGCTCCAACGCGTGGTTTATAAAGGACGCCGCCGAGCTTCTGCCCGAGGGCTTCTCCTGCCCGCACTGCGGAGGCAGGACCTTTACCAAGGAGACCGACACTCTCGACGGCTGGTTCGATTCCGGATCAACGCATATAGCCTCCATGGAGCTCGACGCTCCGGGCGCGTGGCCTGCAGACCTCTATCTCGAGGGCGGAGACCAGTACCGCGGCTGGTTCCAGTCCAGCCTGCTCACCGCCGTCGCCGTAAAGGGGAAGGCGCCCTACCGCAACGTGCTCACCCACGGCTGGACGGTCGACGGAGAGGGTCGCGCAATGCACAAATCCCTCGGAAACGGAGTCGCCCCCGAGGATATCATAAAGAAATACGGCGCCGACCTCATAAGGCTCTGGTCCGCCTCCGCGGATTACCGTCTCGATATGCGCTGTTCCGAGAATATCTTCAAGCAGCTCTCCGACAAGTACCTGAAGATAAGGAACACAGCCCGATATATCCTCGGCAACCTCGACGGCTTCGACCCGGATAAGGCGCTTTCCTACGATGAGCTGCTGCCTCTCGACAAGTGGGCTCTCGTCCAGCTCGAGGCGCTGAGAGCAAAGTGCATAGCCGCCTATGAGAGATATGAGTTCCACGGCGTGACTTACGCTATCCACAACTTCTGCGTCGTTGAGATGTCGAACTTCTACCTTGACGTTATCAAGGACAGGCTCTACTGCGACGGAGCGGAGAGCGTTTCAAGGCTGAGCGCGCAGACCGCAATCTTCACGATACTCGACACCATGGTGCGTCTTCTCGCTCCCGTCCTCGCCTTCACCGCCGACGAGATTTGGCAGGCAATGCCGCACGCTTCAAGCGACGACAGAAGGCACGTCATGCTCAACGATATGCCCGAGGCGCATCCGGAGAGAGCGCTCACCGAGGAGGAGAGCGGCAGATGGGCTTACGCCATGAAGCTTCGCGCCGACGTTTTGAAGGCGCTTGAGGCAAAGCGCGCCGACAAGTCGATAGGCAAGCCGCTCGACGCTCAGATAACAATATTTGCAGACGAAAAGGCCGCCGCCGAGATAGAAAAGCTCGGCGATATAGATCTCGCGTCTATCTTCATCGTATCCCGCGTCCTCGTCGTTTCCGGAGAGGGCGAGGGCCTTTCCGGCGAGACCGAGGGCGTCACAGTCCTTGCCGAGCCCTGCGAAAAGGAAAAATGCCCGCGCTGCTGGACGAGGAGCGCAACAGTAGGAGAGGTAAAGGCTCATCCCGAGCTTTGCCGCCGCTGCGCCGAGGTCGTCTACGGGCTTAAATAATTGAACGAATGCCGCGGCGAGCTCATGCCCCGCCGCGGATCATTATAGGAGGACCTTATGATTTATCTTCTGATCGCGCTCTTCTGCGTATGCCTCGATCAGCTCACTAAATACCTCGTTACCGCCGGGCTCGAATGGGGACAGCATACGCACCTCATACCGGGGCTTCTCGGTCTCACAAGGATAAAGAACACTGGCATGGCGTGGTCGCTTCTGTCAGCGAGTCAATTCCGCTGGGTGCTCGCCGCCGTCTCGGTAGCCGTGAGCATAGTGATCATTGTGATCCTGCTCAAGAACAAGCTGACGAAGTGGGAGAACTTCGCCCTTGCCCTCGTGCTCGGCGGAGCTATAGGCAACGCTGTGGACAGGATAATGCTGGGCTACGTCGTCGATATGATAGAGACAGAGTTCATCTCCTTCCCGATATTCAACGTTGCGGACAGCTTCATAACGGTCGGCGCGATAATATTCGTGATACTGTACGGCATACGCTCGATAAAAGAGGAGAGAGAGAAGAAAAACGCCGCCATGCCCGAGCTCAGGAGACTGAGAGAGAGCCGGGGAAGAGCGGAGGAAGAGAAAAATGATGACGCAGACGGTAAGCTGTGAGGCGAGCGGGGTCCGTCTCGACGCATATCTCTCTGAAGCTCTTCCCGAGCTCAGCCG
>CACXBO010000189.1 GCA_902765975.1 Oscillospiraceae bacterium | reverse complement strand
CGTCAAAGTGTGACACATTAGTTTTCGCTATTGATTTTCTTCCTTTGTGATCATAGAATACAGCCATAAAGGTTACAAGTGTGACAAGTTAAGGCCTTTGATGATATTCTATTAGGAGGTAAAAAGACTTATGTTCAGAAAAGTTACCGCTTCATTGTTGATAATAGTGCTCTGTCTCGCGCTTATTTCGGGCTGCGCCGGAGAGTCTGCGGAAGCTAAGCCCAAGGAAAAGGCTCCGGCGGAAAGCAATACCCAGGAAACGGACGAGATCGCCGCGGAAGACGAACCCCTGCCGGATACCTCGCTGCCTGTCGAGATAAACGAAGGTACAAACTCCGTCTCATACCCGTACATCATCCGCACGGATTTTGCAACTTGGTATATCTCTAAGGCGGATATGGAGCTTATGGGTGAAAAGGAATACTTTTCGGGGCTCGAGGGAATCATCGGTCTCGCAGACGAGGACTTTGCCGAAGCGCAGGAGGTGTTCGAAGGATACCTGAACGAGCCTGTTCAGCCGGTCGATATCTACACTGATTTCTCCGCCAAAACCGAGGTGGCCCATAGCGGACGCCCGTTAGGAGCGATATACAGAATGAGTGACCGGAGGATATTTCTTTACAGGAGCTGGATGCAGGCCTCGTTTTCTCTTTTGCACGAATACATCCACTATCTCAGCATAACCTGCGCCGATCTCGGACTGGAAAGCGGCTTTTGGGCGGAGGGCATAGCGGAATACGTCTCCATTTTCGTCTGCAAAAACAGACTTATCCGCTCGATAAACTTTTCTCTCGGCGAGGAGGATGTGGCGTTTTATGCCACTAAAGGCGTGTGCAACGAGGATGGCAGCTTTGAGCCTAAAAAGTACTACTACGGCTACAGTGCGAGAATGCACATTGAGGAAAATATCGGCGAGGAGTATTTTTCAGTTACCGGCTATACGATGACGCTGAGAGACAGTCAGCAGCAGCACCCGCTTATGAGCTCGGTCTCCTATTTCGAGGCGGCGTCTTTTTTGGAATACCTCGTGGAGAATTACGGCAAGGATACGGTGTTCTCGCATCTTGACGCGAAGCAGGGGGATTTTGAGAGCGTTTACGGAAAAGACTTCGGAACTCTTTTCCTCGAATGGGCGCAGTATGATTTGGAGCTTTGCGAAACTCTCGGCATAAAGCTCGACTGAAAACCGCATATAAGAGTTATCGGGAGGGGTAAGCCCCTCCCGATTTTTATAATAGTTTTACGTGCTCATTCTCCTCTGCGCTGTCCTCTATAACGTGGACGGCGGCGGCTCCGTAGCTTCCAAGGCTTTCGATGAGCTCGCCTGCGTTTAGTATCTCGATCTCAGTACACTCCGTTATGTCTGTCAGGCAGTCGTGAAGCGCGTCAAGATTCATTCCGTAATAGTCCGGAAATCCGAACGCCTTTTTAAGCGAGAGATGCAGCTCGTAACGCAGCGATATGTCGGAAAGGTCAAGCGTTATCCTTCTCATCTTATTCCTCCCCGTAAAGAAGCTCGAAGCTCTCATAATGGTCTTCCGTATAATATATAAGGCCGTCGTTTGAGAAGACGATTCGTTTTGCGCCCCTCGACTTCGCCCCCAGCGTGTCGATATCGCACTCGGTATAGTATCTGCCCTCTTTCGTCGGAAGAATGCCCTCGTAGTTAGAGAACCTTCCGCCGCCTATGCACATTCCGGGAGCGTAAGGCTCAAGATACCCACCCGGCCAGCCGAGCGCCTCAGCCTCTTTTTTCGTTATGAAATTCTTTGGGAGCCTGCCGTAAACGTGGATATACAGGGCGACGTCCTCCTTTGAGGTGTAAGTCCCGTCCTCGTCTATAGTCTTTTCCGGCTCCGGCTCGTCCGCGGGCTGCGGCTCAGGAGAAGGCGAAGGCTCAGGGTCTGTTATGAGTGCGATATCTCCGGCGTCTTCCGCCTCGTTTTCCTGCGGAGGCGTGTTCCCGCCCTTGAGGGCGAAATAACATACGAGCGCAACTGCTAATATCAGGCATATGAGAAGCAGCAGCTTTTTCTTATCAGCTTTCACTCTTTTTACCTCCTTGCCGTTCTGAGCGAAGCGGCGGCGTCAGCGAGCTTATCGATAAAGTATTCCGCCTCTTCAACGGTCGAATATCGTGAAAAGCTCAGTCTTACCGTTCCGTCTATTATGTCGGGCGCGAGACCCATAGCCTCGAGGACGTGGCTCCTCGCTCCCCTCTTGCATGCGGAACTTCTGGAAACCGAAATACCTGCGGCATCGAGGTAGTTCATAACAGTTTCGCTCCTGTAGCCCGGAAGAGACACGCTGAGAATATGCGGCGCGTCAGGCGAGCCGTTTATTTTCGCGTCCGGAAGCCTCGCGGAGAGGAGCTCTAAAACTCTGTTTTTGACGGCGCTGATCTTTTCCGTATTCTCGGCAAAATTTCTCCAGCCCACCTCGGCCGCGGCCCCGAAGCCGAGTATCGCGGGAACGGCCTCCGTTCCGGGGCGAATGGCTTTTTCCTGCCCGCCTCCGGTAAGGATACCCGTAAGCTTCAGGCCGTCGCGGATATAGAGCGCGCCCGCTCCCTTCGGTCCGTGGATCTTATGCGAGCTCACTGACACGAGATCCGCGCCGAGCCTCTTGGGTGTGAACGGAACCTTAAGCAAGCCCTGAACCGCGTCGACGTGCAATAGCGCGTTCGGGCTCTTCTCCCTCACCAGCTCCGAGATACCCGATATCGGATTCACTGCGCCCGTCTCATTATTTACGAGCATAAGGCTCACAAGGACCGTATCCTCTGTGAGCGCCTCCGCAACGGCTTCCTCCGTTACCCTTCCGTTTTTATCCGGCTTTAAGGATACGACCTCCCAGCCCTCTGCGGCGAGAGCCTCGCAGGTCTTTCTCACGGCGTCGTGCTCCGCCTTTCCGGTCACTATGCGCCTGCCTCTG
>CACXBO010000188.1 GCA_902765975.1 Oscillospiraceae bacterium | reverse complement strand
TTTATTATAAGGAGGCGGTAACTTGAAAAAACTTCATATCCGCCTTCTCTCCGGTATTCTCGCAGCTCTTATTCTCTCGGGCTGCAGAGCAAAGGCTCCGGCTCCCCAGCAGGACGCTGTCGATAATACCGATGAGCAGCAGGAGAGCGACGAGCAGGCGACAGCGCCGTTTATGCCGGCGGAAGGCGCAGGCATCGGTTACAGCCCGGCGGACAGACTCTTTTCGCTCTGCTTCGATCCCTCCGGCTCGATGAATCCTCTCTACGGCATCAACGTTGTAAACGATCAGCTCATGTGCCTTCTCTTCGAGGGTCTGTTCCGTATCGGACCGGACCTTGAGCCGGAGCCCGTGCTCTGCGAGAGCTGGTCTACCGACGACGGGATAAACTACGTTTTCAGGCTCAAGCCTGACGTATACTTCCACAGCGGCGCGATTTTGTGCGCGGACGACGTCATTTACTCAATAAACCGAGCTGCGGGCGGCTCCAAATACGCTACGCGCTTCAAAAATATCCGCGCCATGTCCGCCGCCGACCCTCTGACTCTTAAGATTATGCTTAAGGAGGCGGATTACGGCTTCCCTGCGCTGCTTGACCTGCCGATAATCCGCACCTCCACCTCCGACCAATACCCGCCCGACGGGACCGGTCCTTATGTTTTGCATATATACAGCACTGCGAACTATCTGACGAGCTTCCCGCAGCACCGCGATTTTGAAAGTCTTCCGTTATCCCGTATCTATCTGCGCAAAGTGGAGTCCATCCATCTGTCAAGAGACTTTTCCGCGAGAAGGATAGACCTTCTCGACCGCGACCCGCTGTCTGTCGTGCAGTTCAACATACATTCGGATTATGAGACGCGATACTATGAGACCGCGAATTTCATCTATCTCGGCCTCAACACTGCCCGCGGCGCCATGCGCGACCCCGACGTTCGCCGCGTCATCTCCGGCATCATCGACTACGGCGAGCTCACCGAGGAGTGTTTCCTCGGAGCCGTTACTCCTGCTCCCCTCGTTCTGAGCCCGAAGCTCAGCTACTACGACGCATCGCTCGAGGCTGAGCTTAAAGAGGACGCCCCCGACTTCACCGATCTTGCTATCGCCGCCGAACTCCAGGATACGGATAACGACGGCTTCTGGGACGTCTCCGGCCGGCTCTCGAATATCAAAATAACGCTCATAGTCAACACGGAGAACCCATACAGGCTTGAGGCGGCTCGTTCAGTCCACGCCACCCTGTCGCTCAAGGGCTTCAGCGTCAATCTTAAGGAGCTGAGCTATAAGGAATACGTCTCCGCTCTGCAGTCCGGCTCCTTCGATATATTCCTCGGCGAGGTGAAGCTGACCCCGGATTATGACCTCTCCTCCGTCCTCGGCGCAGGCGGAGAGGTGAACTACGGAAAAGCGAGCGGCTACGACTCTCTTCTCTCCGCCATACACGCCGCTCCCGACCCGGAATCAAAGCGCGAGGCGGCGCGTGCGCTCTGCGAATACGCCGCAAACGACTGCGCCATAATCCCCATCGCCTATAAGCGCCGCGCCGTACTTACCCACCCGGGCGTCGTGACCGGCATCACGCCCTCTGTCTCCGGCGTTTTCGGCGACTTCAAAAGCTGGAAAATTGACCTTGGACTGGTCAGATCATAAATTAGGCTGAGGAGGTAAAAAAATGACAGACAGGGAACTGATAAGCGAAGCGGTAAAGGCCGCGAAATTTGCCTACGCCCCTTACTCCAAATTCAGCGTCGGCGTCGCCGTCGAATGCTCCGACGGTTCGGTCTACACCGGCTGCAACGTGGAGAACGCCGCCCTCGGCGCGACCATCTGCGCAGAACGTGTCGCCGTTACGAAGGCCGTCAGCGAGGGAAAGCGCGCTTTCCGGCGCATCGCGGTTTACGCCGACTCCGCGGATTACTGCGTGCCCTGCGGCACCTGCCGCCAGGTGCTGAGCGAGTTCTCTCCGAACATCGAGATACTCTGCGTTCGCTCGGACGGCAGATACGTGAGCTATAATCTCAAAAACCTCCTGCCCCAGGCGTTCAACAAGAACTTCCTCTAATTTAAAAGGCTGAACGGTGAAGAATGCCCTCGCCGTTCAGCCTTTTTTATCTTATTATCCTGTCGAGCATCGCTTCGAGCCTCTCCCTGTGCCTTCGGGACGAGCGTATCAGCAAGCGGTAACGCTCCGCGCTTTGCGGGCGCAAACCGCACTGTCCCGCCCGAAGCAGGGCCGCTTCAAAGCGTTCCTCCCTCATTATCGCATCTCTTATCCCGCCGAGAAGCCCATCGTCTCGATAAGGGCAGCGTTTCGGGTGCCTGGTCTCGCCGGTAAGAACGAAAAGCTCCCGCATAAGAGCTCGCTCGGCTCCCGCCTCGTCTCTCGCCATCGCGCGCAGAGTCTCGGACTCCTGCCTTCTTCCGGTTTTACGCGACATGCCCATATAGAGTCCTTTGAGACAGGCTGCCTCGTCCAGCGCGCGGGCAAGCTCAGCCGCTTTTCCCTCACAGGTCGGAGGAGGCGGCGGAGGCGGAGGCGCGACTCTGTCCCATATACGCCCCATCTCCTCGGGGCTCATATTCGTATTCATAAAAATCACCTCACGGCATTCTATTCGCCGTGAGGTGATCGCGTTATTCCTGTTCGTACATCTGATACGGGTGAGTCTCGAAATACTCTCTCAGCACCGACCCGGTTTTGCTCTCTTCGCAGCGGGCGCAATCCTCCGGCGTTCCCGTAAACACGATCTCGCCGCCTCCGTCGCCTCCGTCCGGACCGAGATCGACGACCCAGTCGGCGCATTTTATAACGTCGAGGTTATGTTCTATTATTATAATGGTATTTCCCTGATCGCAGAGCCTACCCAGAACGGACAGCAGACGCGATACGTCGTCGGTGTGGAGCCCCGTCGTCGGCTCGTCGAGCACGTAGACCGTGCGTCCCGTCGCTGGACGCAGAAGCTCCGTCGCAAGCTTCACTCTCTGCGCCTCTCCGCCGGAAAGCGTTGTGGACGGCTGACCGAGCTTCAGATACCCGAGGCCGACCTCCTGCAGAGTCTTGACCTTCTGATATATCTTCGGCAGGTTTTCAAAGAAGTCCACCGCCTCGTCCACCGTCATTTCGAGCACCTCGAAGATGCTCTTGTTTTTATATCTGACCTCGAGCGTCTCCCTGTTGTATCTCTTACCCTTGCATACCTCGCAGGGGACGTAGATGTCCGGCAGGAAATGCATCTCTATCTTTATAAGTCCGTCGCCGGAGCAAGCCTCGCAGCGTCCGCCCTTCGTGTTGAAGCTGAATCGTCCCGCCGCATAGCCCCTCTCCCTCGCCTCCTGCGTGGACGCGAAGAGGTCGCGGATGTCGTTGAAGACTCCGGTGTAGGTCGCCGGGTTGGAGCGCGGCGTCCTGCCTATCGGGCTCTGGTCGATCTGGATAATCTTGTCGAGCTCCTCGAGGCCGCGCATCTCGGTATGCCTTCCCGGTCTGAGATGCGCCCTGTTAAGCTCGGCGGCGAGCGTCTTATAGACAACCTCGTTGACAAGGCTGGACTTGCCCGACCCGGAAACTCCGGTAACGCAGGTCATCGCTCCGAGCGGGAAGTCGACGCTGACGTTCTTCAGATTGTTCTCCCTCGCGCCGATAACGCTCAGATACTTTCCTGTGCCCGGTCTTCGGTATTTCGGCACCGGTATATATTTTTTCCCGCTCAAATACTGGCCTGTTATGCTCTCCGGGCAGTTTTTTATATCCTCGGGCGTGCCGGAAAAGATAAGCCTGCCTCCGTTCACTCCCGCGCCCGGTCCGATGTCCACAAGATAGTCCGCGGAGAGCATCGTATCCTCATCGTGCTCAACAACGATGAGCGTGTTTCCGAGGTCGCGCAGCTCGATAAGCGCCTTCAGGAGCTTCGCGTTATCCGACTGATGCAGACCTATCGAGGGCTCGTCGAGGATATAGAGCACCCCGACGAGAGACGAGCCGATCTGCGTCGCAAGCCTTATTCTCTGGCTCTCGCCTCCTGAGAGCGAGCCCGCGGCGCGGCTCAGCGTGAGGTAGCTTAGCCCGACGCTCTTTAGAAAACCGAGACGCGATCTTATCTCCTTCAGGATGTTGTCCGCAATAAGCTTCTCCTGCTCGCCGAGCTCCAGACCCGAAACGAAGCTGAGC
>CACXBO010000187.1 GCA_902765975.1 Oscillospiraceae bacterium | reverse complement strand
TACCTCGACGGCGGCGTTTTTGAGAAGTATCCCGCGAGCTTCGTCTACGTTGAGCGCGAGACCTCGAAGGGCGTGAGGCACGGAGTGGTCGGCATGATAGACCTCGAGGCCTACGATTTCACGATAGGCTCCGCCTCGCCCGTCCGCGCCTCGGAGCGCACGGTTGCGGAGCGTCTGCCTGCAAGGATGCTGATACGCGAGGGAGCGAGGCTTGAGCTGCCGCACACGATAGTCCTCATAGACGACGCGGAGCGAAAAGTTATCGAGCCGCTCGCCGCGGAGAAGAGCGCGATGCAGAAGCTCTACGACTTCCGGCTCATGGAGGGCGGAGGCCGTATCGCCGGCTGGAGGATATGCGGAGAGGCGGCCGAGAGGCTGACGGCTAAGTTCGACGCTCTCGCCTCTATGAGTCCAGCTTACGTCATAGGCGACGGCAACCACTCGATGGCGGCGGCGAAGGAGCTTTGGAACAGGATAAAGCTCGGTCTTACAGATGAGGAGAGAAAAACGCATCCCGCCCGCTTCTTCCTCTGCGAGGTGGTGAACGTATACGACGGGGGCGTCGCCTTCGAGCCGATACACAGGATAATCTTCGGCTGCGAGCCGGATAAGCTCATCGAGACGGTGCGCGAGAAGCTCGAAATACCGGGCGGACGCGAGGTGACGCTCGCGGTGAACGGAGAGAGGCGCGGAACGGTGCGTCTGCGCGGCAGGAGCTTCGGAAACACGGTCGAGGCCCTTCAGGATATGCTGGACGAATACGCGGCGGATTACGACTGCACGGTGGATTATATCCACGACGACGCTTCGCTTCTTAAGCTCACGGAGGAGGAGGGCAGCGTAGGCTTCCTTATGCCGGTCATGGACAAGAGCGAGCTTTTCGACACCGTGAGGCGCGAGGGACTCTGGCCCAAGAAGAGCTTTTCCATCGGCTGCGCGAGAGACAAGAGATACTATCTCGAAGCGCGGGAGATAAGATAAGAGAAATATACCGCAGACGAACACGCCTCCGCCCCGCGGCGGGGGCCTTTTTGCGCACGGAAAATCGCTCTTGCGCTTTTGAGCGTTTGCAGGTATAATAATATAGATATATTATGCGGAGGGGGGCAGTACCTTGAGGATAATGGCTATAGACTACGGCGACAGGCACACGGGTATCGCTCTGTCTGACCTCACAGGCACGATAGCGGGCGAGGCGTTCGTTATCGACGAGTGGAACGCGCAGCGTCTTGCGGAGCGGATAGCTGCTGAGGCGAAGGAGCGCGGCGCGGACACGATAGTGCTCGGCTATCCGATAAATATGGACGGTTCGGCGGGACCGAGGGCTGAGAAGAGCCTCGAGCTGCGCGACCTGCTCCGCACCCTTACCGGTCTCGAGCCCGTTATGTGGGACGAGAGACGCACCACGGTCGACGCGCACCGCATAATAAGCGAGAACGGCAGACACGGCAAAAGGCGCAAGAGCATAGTGGACGCCGTCGCCGCAACTTTGATACTTGAGGGATATCTCGCTAAAAACCGGGGTACTCTTTAATAAAAGGCGGGAGCTTGAAAGTGGAAGAGAAAAAGCGCAATAAGCGCGGCTATCTCACGATGGCCGTCACCATTCTCATAAACTTAATAATAATCGCCGTCATCGCGTCGAGCGAGTTCGGGCAGGACAACGCGGGCGTTCAGCAGATATCCATCGCGGATATCCGCGTTCTCGGTCTGTTCCTCGCCTTCGCCGCATTCTGCACGGCGGTATATATGGAATACGTCAAATACCGCAAGATGCTTATGGGGCTTGAGGGCAGAGACGACAAGCGCGGCGCCCTCGAGGTCGCGCTGCTCGGCAAGTACTACGATAACGTAACGCCCTTCGGCGCGGGCGGTCAGCCGTTTCAGATGCTCTATCTGAAGAAGCGCGGAGTGAGCCCCGGAACTGCGGGCGCTCTGCCCGTCGTCGGCTTCCTTACGCAGCAGTTTGCATTCGTCTCCGTCGCCGCCGTCGTTTTCATAGCGAACAGGAGCGTCCTCTCCGACAACGCGCTCATAAAGGGCAGCGCCTACGTCGGGATGTTCACCTATATGCTCGTGCCGACCGCGATAGTGCTTTTCGCCGTCGCGCCGAACGTCTTCAAGAAGATAGTTGGCGGCGGAACGCGGCTTCTCGGAAAGCTGCATATCCTCAAGGACGCGAAGAAGACGGAGGCGTCGGTCTACTCCGCCCTCGACGAATACGTCGTGAGCCTCAAAAACCTCAACTCAAGGCCGCATTTCTTCTTCAAGCTGCTCGTTATCTCGATAGTCTACCAGATAGCGATAATGAGCATACCCTATTTCGTGCTGCTTGCGTTCAGAGGCACGGAGGACTGGTGGACGGTGTTCTCCACCGTCGTTTATATCTACGCGGCGATAACGATAATCCCCACGCCGGGCAATTCCGGCGCGGCTGAGAGCTATTTCTATATCGCCTTCTCCTCGATAGAGGGCGGCAGCCCCTTCTGGGCTATGCTCGTATGGCGCGGCTTCGTCTACTACTCCTGGCTCCTGTGCGGCATAATCGTGCTGATGCTCCAGAAGGTGAGATTCGTGAAGCCTAAGAAAAAGGTGCCGGAGAAGGGGAGGCTCAGCGTCGCCCTCTTCAACGACATCCACTATCCCTCGGTCGACGGAGTCGTCCGCACTGTCGACGCCTACGCCCGCGAGCTTAGAGCCGACGGGAACTATTCCCTCTGCGTCGTGCCCAGAATGGACGAGAGCTACGTGGACGACAGGGGCTACGAGGTCATAAGAACGCCGTCCCTGAAGCTTTTTAACTTCGCCTTCTATATCGGGCTGCCCTTCATCCCGCCCGGTCTTCTCGATAAGCTCCGCACCGAGGGCGTTAACGTGATACACGCTCATTCGCCCTTCGGAATAGGCAAGATGGCGATAAAGGTAGGCAAGAAGCTCAAAATACCGGTCGTCGCCACCTTCCATTCAAAGTTCTACGACGACGCTTACAACGTCACCCATTCCAAATTCTGCGCGAACGTGGTGAAGAACTACGTGACGGATTTCTTCTCCCAGGCAGACGAGGTCTGGGCCTGCAGCGAGTCCACCTCGGCAACTCTGCGCTCCTACGGCTTCCACGGCGCGATAAGGATAATGGAAAACGGAGTCGAGCCCGCGCCGGCCGATAAGCTTGACGTTTTTGCGGAGCGGGCCCGTAAGGAGCTTGTGATAAAGGACGGAAAGCCCGTTATCCTCTTCGTCGGTCAGCTCATCTGGCAGAAGAATCTCCGCGTTATCCTCGACGCTCTGAAGCTGATAAAGGAGAGAAGCGGCGAATACTCCGCCGTCATAGCCGGAGCCGGCTACAACGGTCAGGAGATAAGGGAATACTCGGAAAAGCTCGGTCTCTCCGACAGAGTCAGCTTCGTCGGCGAGATTGCCGACCGCGAGCTTCTGTGGGGTCTCTACCGTCTCGCAGACCTCTTCTTCTTCCCCTCCGTCTACGATAACGCGCCCCTCGTTTTGAGAGAGGCGGCTCAGGCGGGAACTCCCGCCCTGCTTGCCGCCGGCTCAAATGCGGCGGAGCCTGTGCGCGACGGGGATAACGGTTATATCGCTGAGCCCGACGCGGGGAGCATGGCGGAAAAGCTCCTCTTCATCCTATCCGACCCGCAAAGGGAAGATATAGGCAGAAGAGCGCAGGAGACCATACCGATAACCTGGGACGAGATAGTATCCCGCGCCGACAGGGCGTACAGGAGCATAAACGTTTCGGAGAAATAAACAGGCGCACAAACGCATAATCCCCCTCCCGTTTTCGGGAGAGGGATTCAGTCTGCGACGCGGTATAATTATTCGATAACCTGCCTGCCGGCTGCCTTTTTCGCGGCATCCGAGGCACAAAGAAAGGAAGAAAAGCAATGAAAAAAGCAATCGCAATCCTGCTGGCTGTGATCCTGACTCTCAGCGTCTGTGCGTGCGGCCAGGGGACTCAAGAGGAAGCCGAAGAAAAAAAGGTCTCAGCGAAAGCCTTTTACGGCTGCTGGAAGTATGAAGACGACGGCGGATTCATATTCGTCAACGAAGACAAGACCTGGGAATACCTGGGCGGCGGGGACGAGGCCGTTATCATATTCGGTACATACTCCCTCAAGGAGGACGGCATCGTACTCAAGGACGAGGACGGTTCCGTCGCTTTTAAGCTGAAGCAGGACGGAAGCAAGTGGCTTGTCGACAGCGACGGCAGGACCCTCGAGAGATACGAATGGACAGAGCCGGAAGAGCCTGCGGAGCCGGAAGAGCCGGACGCTGATATAGCTTCTTTCGCCGGCGTTTGGAAATATGACGACTGCAATCTGCTCGTAAGCGTCAGCCCTGACGGCGCCTGGTCGATGTATGATATAGACGCCGACGCCGAGAACGAAGGGGTATGCTACGTTCAGGGTGCAGAACTGGTCATCGAGGCCGGGGACGGGCAATACCTGGGCAGCTTTACTCTCGGCGCCGACGGAAGGCTGTATGACGATGCGGGCGATTCACTGTCGCCCTACGTCGAGCCCGAGACTCCACCCGAGGTCGAAGAGCCTCAGGAGGAAGCCGCTGAGGAAGCGCATTGGTTTGAAGAGCACGAAATGCCTGTAAACTACTCCTACGACGACCCTGCAATCAGCCTGGTCGGCGGAGCCTCCGTTTTCGGAAAAGAATCGGAGAGCTATACTCGCATCCCCTCTCTCTGGTACGTTGAGCGGACCTCCTATCAGTCGACCGGAGACGGAAACTGCATCGTCACCCTCGTCGCCACCTCGATGACGGACGGAGCCACCATGCCGACCTTCATCTACAGCGAAGGCTATACGGTAACGTGGTCATGGAACATCTGCGACTACTACAAGGGAGTGATCCTGACCGAGGCCGAGGAAGACACCTTCTATTCCTACAATTATGAGTCGAACGGCGAGAACATACACGTTGAGTTCAGCTACAGCTGCGAGACTATGAAATTCGACGATCTGTCCTATATGCTCCAGATCACTCTGACGGTCCGTATGCCGGAGGATTACGACGGTCTCGTGCTCGTCTGCTATAACGCGCCGGAATCCACAGAGGTCAAGAATGAGCACGACCTTATATACGAAGGTCAGGTCGTTCTCCCCGTTGAAGAGCTTCCGGGCTGGAGAGAGATGCGCTCCGGCCTCATCTGCCGGATCAGCGGCTGACGAAACGCAAACCCCCCTCCCGAAAACGGGAGGGGGGTTTTTCATATTCGCTTACCTGAAGATCTCATAGAGATCGCCGGAGGGGATGAGCTCTATCTCGGCGGGGAAGAGAGCGGCCTTGCCGCGGATGAGCTCGTCGGCGGAGTGCCGGTCCGTGTTGAGGAATATGCCGGTAACTCCGCTATCGGCGGCTATCTTCATATCCGTTCTGAAGTCGTTTCCTATCATAACGGCGTTGGCGGGGTCGATGTTCTGCTCCCTGAGAAGGCGCGCAATGAACTCCCTCTGAGGCTTTCTCATCTGATAGTCGGAGGAGATGTATATTTTGTCGAAATATCCCGCGAGCCCGGTGGACTCTATCTCCGGCATCGTAAAGACCCTCTGCGCGTTTGAGAGGAGCCATATCTTTTTGCCCTCCGCCTTCAGGCGCTCGAGCGCAGGTATAGTTGAGGGGAAGGGACCGAGCCGCTTTCTCGATATAATGCGGAATATGTTCGCCGCGCTCGCCGCCCAGCGGTCGAGAGAGTCCTCGGAGACCGTCATCGAGCTTTCGTGAGTCCTCGGCGCCTCGCGGTAAAGCCGCTTGAAAACGTCGAGTATCTCGATCTCGGGGTAGAGATAGCCGCGCTCGTCCGCGAGCTTTTCCTCCGCCTCGCGGACTGCCGACCAGTATCGCTCTTCGAATGCGCCGGGCTCCCAGTCGCGCCCGAAAACGGAGTAGTAGGCGCTTATCTCGTGCCAGAGCCGCGGCTCGTGCTCGTCCGTCCATATATCGACGAGAGTGCCGTAGAAGTCGAAAATATAGTTATCCGGTTTCTTCATAGCTCCACGTCCTTATCTGAGAACGCAGCTCGTTTTCGCGTCTATCGTCAGCTCCGTTCCGTTAAGCGTCGCCCCGCCCTGACCTATTGCGGCGGAAAGACCCTCGAACTCATAGTCCGTGAGAGTGGAGAGATCGACAGTATAGGCGCTCGTGGTCGTGTTGTGGATGACGGCGACTGTCTTTCCGTTGTAGGTGGCGGTGAAGCCGCCGACGTTCGTGCCGGTGAAGGGCAGAGCCTTATATTCGCCTCGGGCTATCTCGGGATTCGCCTTTCTTATCATAATAAGGCGCTTGTAGTAGGAATAGAGGCTGTCCGCGTCCGCTCTCTGGCGCATCGCCGTTTCGTGAGTCTGGGCGGAGGTCTCGTATGTCGAGCCGGAGGGGTCCTTAACGGTGTCGCCGTCGCCCCAAAGCATGGCGAGACGCCTGTTCGCGTCGGTGTTCGCTCCTCCGCGGCTTCCCTTCATGCCGAGCTCCTCGCCGTAGTAGATGAAGGGCGAGCCGGGTCCGAGAATATAGATATTCGCCGCAAGCTGCATCGTATATTTCTCCGTGGAGAGGAATCCGGCCGCTCTGTCGCAGTCGTGATTTGTTATGAAGGGTACTATCGTAGCGTCGGGGTTGAGACCGGCGACGTTGTGGAGGTACTTGTCGACGTAGTTCGTGAGGGTGGTGACTCTGCCGGCCTTCGCGCAGTCTGCGATAAGTCCGCTCGTCTGGGAGAGAGTGAAGTTGAAGCAGTTGAGAGCGGGATAATATTGGTCTGTTATCGCGTCGGAGTCCCATACCTCGGCGACGGCGTAGATGCCGGGCTTATAGGCGCGGAGTTCGTCCATATACCACTTCCAGAACTCTGCATTCTTCGCCTGCTCACCGTAGTAGACGTACTTCGCGGCGTCAAAGCGGAAGCCGTCGACTCCGAGGTCGAGGTAGTACTTGGCGACGTCGAGGACGGCCTGACGGACGGCGGGGTTATCGTAGTTCATCTCGGGCATATCGCCGGAGAAGTTGCACTCATACTTGACGTTTGTCCCCGGGAGCGCGGCGAAGGCTCTGCCTGCAGGGGCAGTGTCGGCTAAGCCTATGTAGGTATAGAAATCGTAGTAGGGATCGTCGGGATTGTCCGCCTTGTGCGCCTCGGTAAAAGCGGTGAACCAGGGGCAGTAATAGCCGGAGTGGTTGAGAACGAGGTCGAGAATGACCTTCACGTTGCGCTCGTGGCATACCTCGAGAAGCTCTCTGAGATCGTCCTCGGTGCCGAATTCCGGATCGATCTGATAGTAGTCGTCCACATTGTATTTATGATAGGAGGTGGACTTGAAAATCGGAGTGAGCCAGAGTCCCTCCGCGCCGAGGCTGAGTCCGGAGTCCGGATCGCCGTCGTTTATGTAGTCCATACGGTTGATGATGCCGCGAAGGTCGCCGATGCCGTCGCCGTTCGAGTCGGAGAAGGAGCCGACGAATATTTCATAGAAAACGCGGTTGTTGTCCTCGGTGTCGGTATCGGTGTAGAATGCGATGCCCTCCGCGGCCACCTCGCCGAGGTCGCCGTCTACGGGTATTTCGCTCGGATCGTCTATCTCGTCTCCGCCCGGATCGACTACCTCGCCGGTCTTGGAGATCAGAGTCTTGCCGCCGTTGGTGCTTGTGTACTGAGTGGCGTCGCCGCTCTTGAGATAAATAGTCGTGTCGCCGTCGATAGTGAGGAACTGATCCTCCTGGATGTCCTTCTTTGCGTCGCCCCAGGTTGAGCCGCCGGGGTTGGAGCAGTCATAGCGGACTATGTAGCCCATCGTCTTTACGGTGTCGGGCAGGTTAAGAACGACCTTCGCTCCGTAAGCGCACTCATGGAAGGAATAGCCCTGACCGTCGGCGCCGAGGTACCAGATCCACATATCGCAGGTGGAGTAGTCCTGACCGGGCTTTACCCAGTAAACGGTTATCTGGTTCTTGCCTTCCTCTTTATCAATGGTATATTCGTTGGGATCGGGTACATAGGGCTCTTCGGGCTCGGGTGTGGGTTCCGGTTCCGGCTCGGGCTCTTGTTCGGGAGTCGGTTCAACGGTTTGAGTCGGGTCGGGAGAGGGAACGGGATCGGGCTGCTTTTTCGCGCAGGAGGAAAGCAGAAGCGCGAGGATAAGTATAACGAAAAGCAGGGTTCTCTTCATTTGGTACACCTCCAATTAATTAACTCTTTATATAATAGTATATGAACCGCCTTTTTGTCAATATATATAAAAAAACTGAAAAAAACCTTGTTGTATATGGGAGGTTTATGATATAATCGCCTCATGAAAAAAGAAGAGCTGTACAGCCGCGCGGAATACGAGCGGCTAACGAAGAAAAACAGAATATGGAAAATCGTTGTGATCTCGCTCTACGCCGCAATCCTCGTCGCGGAGCTTGTCCTCGCCCTTATGCTGACTACGGAGAACAAATCAAGGCTCATCTACTGGATGATGGGCGTTTCTATCGCAGTCGGCTGGATAGCCATCTACTTCCGCGTCTTCCGCTATTCGAGGGGCAGAGCCGAGGCTGAGCACCAGAGAAATATGCTCGAGGGCGAGCGGGAGAAGCTCACGGGAACTCTGAAGCTCACCGACGAGGTGCTGAGGATAAAGAGGAGCATAACTCTGAGGAAGGCTGAGCTCTACAACTCCGACGGCCGCCACAGGCTCAACGTCCACGTCGACAGGGCGGCGAAGCTGCCCGAGGGTCTCCTCACCGTATGGACAGTGTCGAACTACGTCGTTGCCTTCGAGGCTCCCGAGAGCGCGGAGCCTTCAGGAAAAGGGCCGAGGAAAAAGCACTTCAAATTCCTTCGCAACGTGTTTTCACAGCTCCACGCCTTCGCCTTCTGGGCGATACTCTCGCTCATCCTCTGGGGCTGGATATTCTCGAACGTGACCGACGTCGCCCGCGATAAGAAGGTAGAGATATTCGTAAACGCCTACGATATGCAGTATAAGGAGCTGCGCCTCGAGCTGGAGCGGGATATGCCGGAGGGCATCAGAATGGTCAAGGTGCATCTCTTTACCGACGCTCTCTTCGGGGATAAGACCTTCCTCGGCGCGGATATTTATATAGTAAAGGCGTCCGAGGTCGAGGAGCTGCGCGAGTCCTTCTGGGGCGATGGCGTCAAGGTCTACGACGCCGCGACCGGCGAGGGAGCCGCGGACGAATGGATAGTCTACGCGATAGAAGAAGAGCCCGCGGAGGACTATTATATGTTTTACGGAATAAACTCTAAGCATACGGGCCGCGGCGACGGCGACGACGCCGCGCTGAAAGTGGGAGAACGTCTGCTGGAGCTGGGAAAGGAGCCTACAAAATGAGAAAGATAACCGGTCTTATAGCGCTGACGCTTATCCTCTCGCTTCTCGCCTCTGCCTGCGGGAACGCCGCAAAGCCTGCGGAAACGCCTGAGCCTCAGCCGGAACCCGCGCCGGAACCCGCGCCTGAGCCCGCGCCGACTAAGCGCACGGAGCGCAGAGCCTTCGAGACTCTGCCGGAGGTGCAGATCGAAACGCGGCTGCCGGAAAAGCCGGAGAGCTCGAGCCTCTACGTTAAAAAGATAGACGGTCTGCCTGACGAGTTCATAATGGGTATGGATATCTCGAGCGTTATCGCCCTTGAGGCGAGCGGGGTAAAGTATTACGACTTCGACGGGAACGAGACGGACATCTTCGCTCTCCTTGCGGCAAACGGGATAAACCATATCCGCGTCCGCCTCTGGAACGATCCCTTCGATAAAGAGGGAAGACCCTACGGCGGCGGAGTCTCAGATATAGATACTGCTGTTCAGATAGGGAAGAGAGCAACGGCAAACGGCATGAAGCTCATTCTCGACCTCCACTATTCCGACTTCTGGGCGGACCCGGGAAAGCAGTTCCCTCCGAAGGCCTGGGCCGGCTATACCGCCGAGGAGAAGGCCGACGAGGCTTACAACTTCACCCGCGAGACTCTTGAGCGGCT
>CACXBO010000186.1 GCA_902765975.1 Oscillospiraceae bacterium | reverse complement strand
CTGAGCTTCCTTTTCGCCCTCTGCGAGAGCAGCTGCGCTGAGCGAGACTGTGAGAGCCAGCGCGATAAAGAGTGATATGATCTTTTTCATCATTCTTCTCCTTTACTTATTTGAGACTGTCAAGCGTGAGGACCTCGAAGCCCTCCGCCTTGCCCTTCAGTTTTATAGTGTCTCCGAGACTCGTTACCTCCGCTCTGTCGCCGAGGATATCTGCGACTTGCCGGGATATGAGTATCTTTCCGCCGGGAGCGTTGGATTCAAGCCTTGAGGCCGTGTTGACCGTGTCGCCTATGGCGGTGTAGTCCATCCTCTTCGGCGCGCCTATGTTTCCGATAACGGCGGGACCCCAGTTTACGCCGACGCCGAAGGAGACCGTGCGTCCGAAGCGCGCCAGAAGCTCTTCGCCGAGCTTTTTCGAGCCCTCCACCATATCCATTGCGGCGCGGCAGGCGAGGTAGACCGGGTCGTCCTGCTCTACGGGGGCGTTCCAGAACGCCATAGTGCAGTCGCCGACGAATTTATCGAGAGTGCCGTGGTTTCTCATTATGCACTCCGTCGTCAGAGTGAGGTACTTGTTGATTATCTCAACGACCGTCGGCGGGTCGAGGGCCTCGGACATCGTCGTAAAGCCGCGAATGTCGACGAAGAGTACGGCGATATCGTAAAGCTTCCCGCCGAGCTCGAGAGCCGCCGCGCCCTGAGCTATCAGCCGGCGCATTACCGCCGGATCGATGTAGTGACCGAAGGTGTTCTGTATCCTTTTCTTCTCGAGTGAGGCGCGGATGTAGTTTGCCGCGACGGAGCCGATGAAGACGAGCGTTGTAATCAGGGGCGCCCATAGCACGTTGAGTATCGTTCCGGCGTTAAAAAGCAGAAGGCAGAGCCCGAGCCAGAGACTGACCGTTAGAGCCCAGACGGCAGCGGAGGCGAGCACCCTCCTGTCGGCAAAGAAGAGAACTAAGGCGAAGGTGAGAACGAAGAGTACGGCGAGGGAGAGAAGCCTCGGCGCCTCGGCGGGAAAGAAGCCCTTTCTGAAGGAGTCTATCGCGTTTGCCTGTATCTCAACGCCGTACATATTCGACGCGTGGCTGACCGCCGTGCGGAACTCGTCCTGCATGCCGGGAGCGTAAGGTCCGATAAGCACTATCTTCCCGGCAAATGTCTCAGGCTCGACGTTCCCCTCGAGCAGATCTAGCACGGAGACGCTCTCATAGTAGTCCCCCGGCTTTGCGGAAAAGCTGAGGTAGTAGCTTTGGGAATCGGGAGCGGGCTTGGGCGCCTCGCCCAGATACTCGCAGTATTTCTCATATATAACGCGGGCGAAGCTCGCTACTCTGCCGCGCTCCGGAGCGTCGATATAGAGCCTGCCGTGCCGGATTATCCCGTCGTTATCCGCCATAGCGTTTATATGCCCGGCCGCCGTTACGTCTCGGAGATCGAAAAACGCCTCGTCCCAGGAGACCACGGCGCCCTTGTCGACGTAAAACCCGGATTCCGTCTCCACGATCTCGGCTCCAAAGCCGGCGGCAGAGGCGACCACCACGTTTTCGCCCTCCGCGCAGACCTCGCACAGATAGGCGTCGGCGTCGGGATACGCGCTCTCGCCGACGAAGAGAACGTCCACTCCGATGACGGCGGGTCTGTTATCCGGGTCGGAGTTAAGATAGGCGATCGCGTCGGCTATAACGTCGCGAGGCCAGGGCATAGGACCGAGAGCCTCCGTCGCCCGCTGGTCAATTCCGATAACCGTTATCACTCCGTCCGTGCCGTCCGGATGCTGATAGAGAAGGTCGGACAGGGTAGAATTAAGTATGTCGAAGAGCCCGAGCCCCGCCGCCGCAGTCGCAAGGGCGGCGATCAAAAAGGCGGCGACTGTCAAAATAAGTTTTTTTCTTTTCATGCTTTATCAGGGCGCACAGTGCAAGGTACCGGCTCCGGTGATCGAGCCCGTGCCGGTCAGAGTGCTGCCGTAGTTATCGTATGACGAATCGTCGATAGTTGCCGTTATCGTCAGATTCGTTTCATCGATATTTGCGCGGGCTCCCGTGAGAAACAGGTTGGAAGATGCGTCCAAATTAATCTCTCCGTCAAGGACGATATGACCCGCCGTTGTGCTTGTGGAGCTGTAAATCGCATTGTTCTGAACGAGCATCGTGCCCTTAACTCTCAGTACCGCGTTCTCAGAGTTGTTGATATTACCGTTGACGGCGACCGTGTAACCCTGGGCGAATACAGCCTCTGCGTCGCGGTATTCGCCGCTGTTTGTAAAGGCGGAGTCAAAGGTTACGTCGCCGTTGAACTCGATCTTTCCGTAATTGTTCATATACCCGTTCGAGTATACCGTGCCGTTGAGGATCGCGGTACCGTGGTTGTTGAAGGGAGAGGTTCCTCCTGTGATAGTAAACGTACCGTTGAACTCGGCGGTGCAGTCGGAAGAGTTTAAGAACGTGCCGCCTCCGTCGTTTTCAAAGGCGCCGCCGATTTCAAACTCTCCGTCGTTGATAAACCCACCGCCTGACATCGTAAGCGCCCCGCCGGAATAGCTGCCCTCGTTCGTGAAGGTCCCGCCCGTTACCGCGACGCTCGCGTTTTCAGCGTTTTTGATTGAACCGCTCACTCCGTTGGTGAAATCACCGGCGGAAATAATCGCGCCTTCATTTTCGATGAGGCCCAAATTTACGGTATCCGCGTTGAAGGCAATAGAACCGCCAGACGTTACAAGCACCTGCTTTCCTTCCGCTATCTGCAGTCCGGCAAGATCGACGGTCATAGCGCCGGAAACCGCAACGGGATCGGAAGACGCCAGATCATCCTGCTCGGAGCTGACGCGATATACGGGAGTCAGCAGAGTCGCCCCCAGGTCGATATCCTGATCGACAACAACGGATGCGGTATAAGAAGTATATTTATCTGTTCCGGAACCGCGCGTAAATTGAGCGGTGACTCCGGGAAGAGAGACCTGCGGACCGAAACACCGGGTTGTCCCGTCGCAGGTGAAAGTCAGGCCGACGTTCCCGCCCGCGGTTACAAGCCAGTGAGTTGCATCTATCTTCTTAGCTCCGTTGTCGTTGACCGTTATCTCATAATCTCCGGGCACCTGAGGAAGAGTCACGGTATAATAGCTCGTTGTTATCTCAGGCGAAGCCTCATAGTACTGCTCGGCGCCACTTATCGCTGCGTCCTGCTCAGCCATAGCCTCTGCTATGGCGGCCTCCGCCTCGGCCTCCGACTTTTCCTGGGCGGCGCGCTTTTCGCTCTCAAGTCCGAGAAGAACGGGCACGCTCAGGTTTTCCACGTCCTCGTTCAGTAGCTGCTGGAGAGCGGAATCCTGACGCAGCTCTTCGATTGCAAGGGCAGGAACGTCTGAATTAGTCATAAGGCGCTTTATAAAGTCTATTTCAAGCAGTATGGGCTCGGCTCCCGAGCCGTCAGCCTTCGGGTCGAAGCGGACTATCTGGCCGCTCGTGACCTCGGTAACGCGCACCTCGCCGGTGTAGGGATTGCGGCAGGTAAGGGTAACGTGACCGTGTAAAAGACCCATCTCGTTTTGCGTGACCCAGCCGTAGGAGCCGCGGATTCCGGTCACCATGGTGGAGGTGCATATATTGAGGCTCTCGTCGGAGCTCAGGGGCTGAGTGACTCCGAAATAGAGCTTCCCGGCGACGAGCTTGAGCTCAAGCTGCTTTCCGGACTTTTTGACCTCGGTTTTGGAGCTTGAGTCGAGCCTTGCGGCCTTTGTGTCGTCGAGAGTCAGATACGCGGAAGAGGCGGAGGCGGTCTGGACGCTGTAGCCGTTATAAAGGCGCATATCCTTTCGTGCGGACTGCTCCTTTGCAGAGGCGTTTCTGACCGTGACCTTGCCCTGAGTGGCGCCGAGGCGTATCGTGGTGCCCTTTGTGTCCGCGGCGAGCGATGGCGCGAGGACGGCTGCGGCAAGCAGGACCGCGAGAACGAGGGATAGTATCTTTTTCATTGTGAAGCCTCCCATGCTTTGCTTTTTTCAAAGAGTTCGAGAATAATTCCGTCGACCGAGCCCTCGTCCGCCATGCTGCGGAGTATCGCAAGAGCTTTTTCGAGCGGCATAGCGGGCTTATAAGGCCTGTCGCGCGCCGTTAGAGCGTCGAAAACGTCGAGTATCGTGAGGAGCCGCACCTCGTCGGGTATGGCGTCGGCCCGGAGTCCGTTCGGGTAGCCGCGACCGTTCAAAAGCTCGTGGTGAGCCGCCGCCCAGCGCGGCACGTCGGAATAGGACTTGGGAAAGTATACGTTTTCAAGTATTTTGCCAGTCACAGCCGCATGGCTTTGCATGACGGAACGCTCCTCCGGAGTGAGCGTTCCCTTGCGGACGGTAAGGCAGTGGAGCTCTTCGGCGGTAAGCCAGGGCTTTTCCTCGCCCGCCTCGTCGGTATAGGTGTTTCCGGCGAGCTTTTCTATCCCGGCGAGGGTCTCGTCGGTGAGATAGCCAGCCCCGTTTGCTCTGTGTATCAGCTCAAGGGCGGAGTCGAGCTCCGAGCATAATCCCGCGTACTCCTCTTCCGTGCGCCTGCCCTCAAGGCGCTCTATCCTGCCGAGAAGGGCGACGGCGCGAAGCCTGTCCTCGATACCCCCGAGCAGGGGACCGAGCCTCGTAGCCTTGTCCATGACCTCAAGGGGAACGGCGAGCTTGCCCACGTCGTGGAGCCAGACCGACATTATGAAGGCTCTGCGCTTTTCCTCCGTGAAAGAGAGAGGGTCTTTGTTTTCACTGAGCCAGTCGAGAAATGCGGAGGCGTATTTCACCATATTTCTCGTGTGATTTGCGTTATACGGGCTTCTTTCGTCGATGGCGGTGGATAGCGCGGTGACGAGGGAGTCGAGGAGAAGAGTAATCTCCTGCGAGTATTTCATATTCGTTATGCTTATCGCCGCCTGCGAGGAGAGGGCTTCTATGAGCAGAACGGCCTCCTCCGGGAAGGGGACAGCATTTCCCTCCGGATCGAGGGCGTTTATGAGCTGAGTTACTCCGATCAGCTCGCCCCTGTCGTTTCGCATAGGCACGACGAGCATGCTCTTAGTGCGATAGCCCGTCATACCGTCGTATCTTATCGAGCCGGAGAAGTCGAAGCGGGCGTCGGTTCTCACGTCGGCGACATTTATGGCGGAGGAGTGTATGGCGCACCAGGCAGAAACGTATTTTTCCTCCAGCGGTACGGGGGGAAGGGTTATCGGCGAGTCGTGACCGCCCTGACGGACGCCCATCGAGCGGGTCACCATTCGGCAGAAGCGGAGGGAGTCGTTCTCCAGAAGATAGAGCGTACCCGCGTCGCAGTCCGCTATGTCCATAGCCGTGTCGAGGATATTCGAGAGAAGCGCTTCGCGGTCGCGCTCGGAGGTGAGCGCGACGCTGACCTCCAAAAAACGCCTCAGGTCTTCGCTATTCATAGCTCCACCTCCTCGCCCTCGCGGGCAAATGCCCAGTCAAAGCCGGAGCTTTGGAGCTTACGCGAAAATGCGTCGAGCTCTGAGTCCGTGCGCGTTGGGCTGTGGTGAATGATCCTGAGCTTCCTCGCCCCTGCGGCGCGGGCGGCTTCCGCGGCGTCCTCCCAAGCGCTGTGACCCCAGCCGCGTTTTTCCGACCATTCGGCGCGGCAGAATTGACCGTCGCAGAGCAGAAGATCGCAGTCCGCGGCAAAAGAGGCGAGAGAAGAGGCGCCGGTCAGCGTCGTGTCCGACGCATAAACGACCGTCTTTCCTCCGCCGGAGAGCTTTATGAGGCTGACGCCGCCGGGATGCACGCCCTCTGCGGTCTCGACCGCGATAGAGCCGAGGGTGAACCGCTCCTCAAGCTCGCGGTATACCGCCTTCGGCGATACCGGCCAGAGCGGGGGAGAGTAGTACCGCAGAAGCTGCTCCTCCGGGGAGAGCCCGCCTCGGGTCTTTGCGTATATGCTGAGAGTCCCGCGAAAAGGAAAAACGCCGAGACCGTGAAGGTGATCCGCGTGCGGGTGAGAAAGAAGCAGGTTAAGAGACGGAGCGGAGAGGAGAAAGTCGGGAAGGTTGAGAAGCCCCGTGCCTCCGTCGAGCACGACGGTCTCTCCGTCGAGCCTTACGAGATAGGAGGAGGTGGCGCCGCCGTATTTAGCATATTTACTTCCGCTTACCGGTACGGAGCCCCGTGTGCCGAGTATAGTTACAGAGTCGGTCAGAGCAAACACCTCCTTATTATATTCCATTCCTATCATATCATAATTTGCCGCAAATTCAATAACTCAATCCGCGCTTTTCGTTCTTTTTTATCAAAAAATGACCTTGAGCGCAACGCAATTGTTGATTTTGCCGGAATGATATAATATAATTACTTTGTATACAGTGAAGGGAGGCGGCGAGGTGAAGCTGAGGCTCGACCTGCACGTACATTCCGAGGCGTCCTGCGACGGGCGCATGACGCTCTCCGAGATAATTGACGCCGCCCGGAACAAGGGGCTCGACGGAGTGGCGATAACCGACCACGACGTTTTTTTCAAAGCTTCCGCCGCGGACCTGCCGGAGGACTTTATCGTTATCCCCGGCGAGGAGTTTTCGACTGAACGCGGGCATCTTCTCGGTCTTTTTCTTACGGAACCGGTAACAGCAAAGGGCTTTCACGCTGTCGCAGCCGCGATAAGGGCGCAGGGAGGTCTTGCGGTGATGGCGCATCCCTTCGAGAGAAACCGCGACGTGAGCTCTTTAGACGACGTTATTCCGGAGATAGACGGCGTCGAGGTCTGGAACGGAAGAGCGAACAGGAAAAACCCCGTTGCCAACGAGTCTGCTCTCGCTCTTGCGGAGAGAAACAAGCTTCCG
>CACXBO010000185.1 GCA_902765975.1 Oscillospiraceae bacterium | reverse complement strand
GTAACACAAATAGGCGCCTCAACCTTTGCAAACTGTACGAGACTTACCAACATATCCGTCCCAAAGAGCGTTGAGACAATCGAAGATTATGCATTCAGCAATTGTTATTGTCTGAGAAACGTTTACTATGCGGGGGACGCCAGCTCATGGGACGCCATTCAGCCGCAATATTATAAATATGAAAGTCATAACGGGATCCTTTATTTTGCTGAAATGCATTTCGGAGAAGCGATGAAGCCGGCAAAGTCATATAAGGACGTTCCGGAGAACCACAAAGCTGCAGAGGCGATAAGGACGGTAACCGAGATGGGGCTTTTCAAAGGGACAACGTCCGAGAAATTTTGCCCGGATAATTTGCTGACTGAGGCCATGCTGGCAGCGGTGGTCGCAAGAATAGACGGAGCCGACTTTTCGCAGCTTAAGGGAGTCCGCTGGACGAAAGGCGTGATGAACTGGGCAGTCGAGAAAAAAATCATAGCTGACGAGCTTCCGGGCAAGACGGTGACCAAGGGAGAGTTTGCTAAGGCGCTTTATAACTATTTGATCGGCAAAATGTATAGTAAGCCGGTTAGTTGGGTGACGCAGCCTGAGAAGATACTGGAAATAATTAATGGTGACGACGGAAGCGATCATTCAGCCGACATAATGACGCGCGCAGACGCCGCGGTACTGCTTATAGATTTTTATAAGATCTACTGTGAGATCGCAGATGGAGATATAGGCGTGTTTTCTTATTTGCCTATCCCTCTTTGTTATTAATCTCGCTTGCTCTCAAGCGCGGGTCACAGCCTTTTGAAATTGGCGGAGATCTCGGTGAGGGCTCGACTTGCCTCCATATCGCAGGCGGTGCGGCGTGCAAGGTCGCCGAGAGCGACTACTCCGACGAGCCGCCCCTCGCGGACTACAGGCAGCCGCCTCACCTGTGCGCGGCTCATAAGCTCTGCGGCGCGGGATACGTCGTCCTCCGGACTTGCGGCGATGACGCTGCGGCTCATTATATCCCGGACCGGAGTTTTCGCGGGGCTGTCCCCGTTCGCAACGCAGCGGAGAACGATATCCCGGTCGGTCACTATACCCCGCAGACTGCCGTCCGTTCCGCAGACGGGCAGAGAGCCCACGTTATGCCGGCTCAAAAGCCTTGCGGCGTGAAGAGCTGTCTCGTCGGGGGCGACGGTCACCGGTGAACCTGACATTATATCTGAAACTCGCATAATAAAAGCCTCCTAGGTCTTGATACCCTGATTATTGACCGGGGAGGCTTAGTTTATTCACTTTATAAAGCTTTCAATAAGGATTTTCGCTCCGATTCCGATGAGGACCAAGCCGCCGATGAGCTCGGCTCTGCCCTGAAACCGCTCTCCGAGCTTTCCGCCCGCCATTCCGCCCGCGACGGAGAGAATAAAGGCGACGGCTCCGATAACCGAGAAAGCAAGCCAGACGTTGATATCCATAAAGGCGAAGGTGACGCCAACCGCAAGAGCGTCGATGCTCGTCGCTACAGCGAGCATGAAGAGAGTTTTTGTTCCGAGCTCTGTAACGGAGGGCTCTCCGTCTTTTTTAAGAGCGCTTACGACCATCCGGCCGCCCACGAAGGCGAGGAGCCCGAAGGCTATCCACGGGCTGTATCTGACTACGTAGCCCGCGACGGTGGAGGCTAAAAGCCAGCCGAGAAGCGGCATCAAAAACTGGAATAAGCCGAACCAAACGCCCATTTTCACGGCGTCGCGGAGGCGAAAGCCCTTTACCGTTAGTCCCGCCGAGGTGGAGACGGCGAAAGCGTCGAGAGCGAGGGAAACGGCGGTGAGAAGAATATATCCCATTGAAGTATTCCTTGATTTCTGTTATTATTTTAACCGGAAGGTGATGCGCGTGGAACACGAATACTATATGCGAAAAGCCCTGGACTTAGCACGAAGAGCCGCCGCAGAGGGCGAGACCCCGGTCGGCGCCGTTGTCGTTAGGAACGGCGAGATAATAGGCGCGGGGCGCAACAATACCGAAAAGGGCGACGCCACCTGCCACGCAGAGCTTGAGGCGATACGCGACGCGGCGAGGAATACCGGCGACTGGCGGCTTGACGGG
>CACXBO010000184.1 GCA_902765975.1 Oscillospiraceae bacterium | reverse complement strand
TTTATCGCAATGACGTTTATATCATATATATAAGGTATGCGCCGACTTGTCGGCGCTTTTTTTGCAAACAATACGGAAAAACACCTGAATTTATTGAAAAACAGGTTGACATGCTTTGACAGATACGGTACATTTACTTTATCAGGTTGCATAAAAAGTTTTGGTAAATCGCTTATTTTTTATTTAATCTGCCAAAACTGCGTGCGGCCTTAATTTTTTAGAAACGGAGGTATGAAATGGCTAAAAAAGTATTCCCCAACGGCTTCCTCTGGGGGGGAGCGACCGCTGCCAACCAGTGCGAGGGCGCTTACAACGAAGACGGCCGCGGCCTGTCGAGCGTCGACGTCGTACCATACGGCGAAGAGCGCATGCGCGTCAATCGCGGCGAGCGCAAGATGCTCTCCTGTGAGCCGGGCTTTCAGTATCCAGCTCACGAGGCGATCGACTTTTATCATCACTACGCGGAGGACATCCGTCTCTTCGCGGAGATGGGCTTTAAGTGCTACCGTATGTCCATAGCGTGGACCAGAATACTCCCGAACGGCGACGACGACGTTCCGAACGAAAAGGGCATCCAGTTCTACCGCTCCGTTTTCGATGAATGCCGTAAATACGGCATTGAGCCCTTAGTCACTATCGACCACTTCGATACCCCAATCGCGCTTATCGAGCGTTACGGCGGGTGGCGCGACAGGCGTATGATAGACGCCTATATAAAATACTGCCGCGTCATCTTTAAGGAATTCGGCGGGCTTGTTAAATACTGGATAACCTTCAACGAGATAAATATGCTCCTGCATATGTCCTTTATGGGCGCGGGCATCTATTTTGAGCCGGGCGAGGACAAGGATGAGATTAAATACACTGCGGCGCATCACGAGCTCGTGGCGAGCGCGAGAGCCGTCAAGCTGGCTCACGAGATGATGCCGGGTTCCAAGATAGGCTGTATGCTTGCCGCCGGTCAGTTCTATCCCTACTCCTGTGATCCCGCCGATATTTGGGACGGACTTGAGAAGGACAGGGACAACTATTTCTTCATCGACGTACAGGCCAGAGGCGCATATCCCGTCTGGGCAAAAAAGCGCATGGAGCGGGCAGGAGTCACGCTGCCTCTCGCCGAGGGCGACGCCGAGACTCTGCGCGAGGGTACTGTCGATTTCGTCGCCTTCAGCTATTACTGCAGCCGCTGCACGACTGCCGATCCGGTTCTCTTCGAGAAGAACGCGAGACCCGGCAACGCGGTATTCAAGGCGGTTGTGAACCCGCATCTCAAAAGCACCGAATGGGGCTGGCAGATCGACCCGCTCGGTCTTCGCGTTACGGTTAACACGCTGTACGACAGGTATCAGAAGCCCCTCTTCGTCGTTGAAAACGGGCTCGGAGCCGTCGATAAGCTTGAAGCGGACGGAACCGTACACGATCAATACCGCATCGAATATATGCGCGCTCATCTTGAGGCCCTGCGCGACGCCGTATGCGAGGACGGAATACCGGTCATAGGCTTCACCTCATGGGGCTGCATCGATCTTGTCTCCGCATCCAGCGGCGAGATGAAGAAGAGATACGGTATGATCTACGTCGATAAGGACGACAAAGGCGGCGGAACTCTCGCAAGATACCGGAAGGACAGCTTTTACTGGTATCAGAACGTCATCCGCACGAACGGTGAAGAGCTTTAAGGAACTAAGCGGGACGCTGAGCCTTGCGCACCGCAAATAATAATGGTTGCAGCCCATAGCTGCAGAAAGGAGAAGTATGGACTACAAAACGATGGCCGCAAAGATCCTCGAAAACGTAGGCGGTAAGGAAAACGTTTCGAGCGTAGTACACTGCGCGACGAGACTTCGCTTCACGCTGAAAGACGCGGCGAATGCGAAAACCGAGGTCGTTAAAAAGATCCCGGGCGTTCTCTCGGTAGTGAATGCCGGAGGACAGTATCAGATAGTCATTGGCCCCGACGTGCCGCAGGTCTATCAGGAGATCATTTCGATCGGAGGCTTCGACGCCGCCGCGCCGATAGACGATCCTGAGGCTGCGAAGGCGGATAAGAGATCCCGCCTGAGCAAGATACTCGAAGGAATCGCGAGTATCTTCCAGCCGATAATCCCCGCGATAACCGGCGCCGGTCTTTTGAAGGCCATAATGGCTCTTCTCTCCGTTATCGGAGTTCTCAAGTCCGGCACTCAGACCCACACTATTCTGAACGCGATGGCGGACGCCGCGTTCTACTTCCTGCCCGTTCTGCTCGCCGCCTCTGCAGCACGTAAATTCAAGTGCAATCAGGGAACGGCTATGGCTCTTGCCGGACTTCTCATCTATCCTGCCTTTATGACGCTCATCGGCGGTGAAGAAGCGGTTAAGTTCCTGGGCTTCCTGCCCGTTACCAAGGCGACCTACACCTCCTCCGTCATCCCCATCATTCTCGGCGTATGGTTCATGTCCTATGTTGAGAAGTTCATGCAGAAGATCTCTCCGAAGGCGATCAAGTTCTTCTCCGTGCCTCTCGTGAGTCTCTTCGTCGGCGGAACTGTAACGATCGTTCTCCTTGGCCCCATCGGCGCATGGGTCTCCAATCTTATCAATATCTTCTTCAAGTGGCTCAACGACGTCGCTCCATGGATAGTTCCCACTATAGTCGGTATCTTCTCGCCGCTTCTCGTTATGACCGGCACGCACTACGGACTTATCCCGATAGGCACGCAAAACCTTGCGACAGCCAAGTGGGATACCGTCGTCGGACCCGGAATGCTTGCCTCTAACGTAGCTCAGGGCGCCGCGGGCTTTGCAGTCGCTCTCCGTTCGAAGAATCCCGATACCAAGCAGCTTGCAAGCTCCGCCAGCCTTACCGCCGTTCTCGGCATCACCGAGCCGGTGCTCTACGGTATCAACCTCAAGTTCACCTTCCCGCTCTATGCCGCTATGATCGGCGGCGGCGTCGGAGGTCTCTTCCTCGGAATAACCAGAGTAGCGCGCTTTGCGGGCGGCTCTCCGGGACTTCTCGTTCTCCCCGCCTATATTCCCACTGAGGAGGTCTCTCCTCTCGGCTATACCATGACGAACCTCGTGTTTGCCATAATAGGCATACTCATAGCAATAGTCGTCGCCTTCATCGCCTCCTACATTCTCTTCGGAGT
The DNA here is from genome assembly GCA_902765975.1 of Oscillospiraceae bacterium. Taxonomy (GTDB): domain Bacteria; phylum Bacillota; class Clostridia; order Oscillospirales; family Oscillospiraceae; genus RUG626. The sequence continues at coordinate 663 of CACXBO010000184.1, read as the reverse complement.
GTACGCACGCAAGGGTAAGCTCGACCCCGCCGAGACCGGCAAGGCGGCCGCCGCCGAGGCTCTTCCGGAAGCCGCTGACGATGCGATCGTCGCCGTCGCCGCCGGAAAGCTTGTCGGCCCCGAGGACATTGTTGACGAGATGTTCAAGACTGAGGCCATGGGTCAGACCGTCGCTATCGATCCGACAGACGGAACGATAGTTGCTCCTGCAAACGGAGTCCTTGAAATGGTATTCGAGACCGGACACGCCTTTGGCATAAGGATGAAAGACGGAACCGGACTTCTCGTACATATCGGCGTCGATACGGTAGGTCTTAAGGGCAAGGGCTTCAAGACCCTTAAAAAGACCGGCGACGCTGTTAAGGCCGGCGAGCCCGTGGTAAAGGCAGATCTCGGCGTCATTAAGGCCGCCGGTCTCTCGGCGCAGACGATGCTGGTCGTGACAGAGCCGCTTGACGGTGCGGAGCCTGTCAAGTACCTGGGCTTCGGAACAGAGGTCAAGGCAGGACAGCGCATCAACTGAATTTAATATCAAAAAAGGACCTTTCCGGCTCGGAAGGGTCCTTTTTTATGACTGCAGTTTCCTCGAAAGAACTGTTTTTTCACTTTACACGATATTCTTATGCTGTTATAATTTATATAATGATAAACCCGGAGGGGGAA
>CACXBO010000183.1 GCA_902765975.1 Oscillospiraceae bacterium | reverse complement strand
TCTCGGAAAAAATCATTATCACTCAAGCCCCATTACAATATCTTTGAAGTGTCTGCCTCGCTCGGCAAAGTTTTTGAATCTGTCGAAAGATGTGCATGCGGGCGAAAGAATAACTATATCGCCCTTTTCAGCGGCGCCGTAAGCTCTCTTTACCGCCTCGTCAAAATCAGTCTCACTGATTATCTCGCCCATAAACCCGGCGTTTATCGCCGCGTCTCTTATTTTATCCGCTGTAAGTCCGGTAACGACGAGCTTTTTAACGTGCTTAACTATCTCTGGACCGAGCGAGTCGAAAGGAACGCCCTTGTCCTTTCCGCCCGCTATAAGAATCACCTTCTGCTTAAATGAGCGTAAGCCAGCCGTCGTTCTTGACGGGCTTGAGGCGATAGAGTCGTTATACAGCTTGATTCCGTTCAGCTCGCGGACGAACTCGATTCTATGTTCGACGCCGCGAAATTCTTTCGCGGTCTTTATCATAGCGGCTCTTGAAGCAATTCCGTCGGTAGCTGCAAACGCCGCCATATAGTTCTCCACGTTGTGAACTCCGGGAATAAAAATGTCTCCAACGCTCATAATCTCTTCACAACAGTCTCCGCGCTTAGAGTATATTACGTCATCTCTGCAGAAAAAGCCGTTTTGAGGAACGCTCTTTCTTGAAAACGCAAGACATTCTGATTTGACCATCGAAATAAGGGCTCTCGTCGCATCGTTGTCGAGATTGAGAACAACTTTTTCAGGCTGCGGGTCGTTATTGAATATGTTGATCTTCGCAGCAAGATACTCCTCCATATTTCTGTGCCAATCCAGATGATTTGGCGACAGATTAGTGATGACAGCTACAGTCGGAGATTTTTTTATAGTCATAAGCTGGAAGCTCGAAAGCTCAAGAACGCAGTAGTCTTCCGATTTCATCTCTCCCGCTCTGTCAAGAAGCGGAGTCCCGATATTGCCTCCTATCCAAACCTTTTTTCCGGCGTTTTTTAAAATCTCGGATATGACCGTCGTGGTGGTGGTCTTGCCATCCGAACCGGTAACTGCGATTATCGGGCACGGGCACACCTCGAAGAAGGCCTCCATCTCGCTTGTAAGGACAGCGCCTCTACTAACAGCCTCACAGAACTCAGGTACGTCCGGTCTTATCCCAGGCGAGCGAAAAATAACGTCTCCCTCTAAATTTGCAAGATAATCAGAGCCAAGCACAAGGGAAACGCCCATAGCTTCAAGCTCATCTGCGCAATCGAGCCTTTCACGCGGCGTCTTGTCCCTTGCCGTAACCTCAATACCGTTTGAACGCAAAAGCCTGATAAGCGGTCTGTTCGATACGCCAATGCCGATAACGTCAACTTTTTTGCACCTAAGTTCATCAATATACTCAGAAAGAGTCATTTTACACCTCTCATTTTTGTAATTCTAAAATTATATTATAAACCTTATGCCCTGCATTTTCAATCATTCCATTTGACATTACGCCCTTTTTCGGTTAAAATACCAAATGTCAGTCGGTCGGACAGCCGCGGGCATAAGGGGAAACCCTGTGCGTGAGGAAAGTCCGGGCTCCAAAGGGCAAGGATAACGGGTAACACCCGCCGGGGGCGACCCCCGGACAAGTGCAACAGAGATATACCGCCCCGCCGCAGCGGCGAGGTAAGGGTGGAAAGGCGAGGTAAGAGCTCACCCGGGGCGTGGAGACACGTTCCCGCTGTAAACTCTATCCGGAGCAACACCGTGGAGGGACATAAGGTCTGCCCGGCCGTCCCATGGAGGTGGCTTGAGCCTTGAGGCAACTCAAGGCGTAGATAGATGGCTGTCGATTACAGAACCCGGCTTACAGACCGGCTGACAAAAAAGCGCTCAGGGACCATCCCTGAGCGCTTTTTATCTCTGAAAATATCATTCCGCGTCTTCCCAGTTGTGCCAAACGTTCTGGATATCGTCGTTATCGTCCATAAGGTCAAGCATCTTCTCAAACTTCTTGATATTCTCCTCGTCTGTGAGCTTAACATAGTTCTGTGGCACCATTTCGACCTGGGCGGAGAGAAATATGTACTTGCCCTCGAGCTGAGACGCAACCTCAGAGAGCCCGTCGGGATCGGTATAGACCTCGAATA
>CACXBO010000182.1 GCA_902765975.1 Oscillospiraceae bacterium | reverse complement strand
TCCCGCGCAACGGGACCCTGTGAACCGTGTCAGGCGGGGAACCGAGCAGCACTAAGCAGGTATTTCCGTGTGCCGCGGGCCTGCCGGTCCTGAGCTTCAAGGTCAAGTAACGGGTGTATAGCTCCATCAAAGGCAGGTGTGCGGTTCCACTCTTCCCATGATCCCGGAGGTAGTTTTTTGGAGGCGCGAATATGTATCAGGCTCTTTACCGCAAATACCGCCCGCTCCGCTTTGAGGACGTAGTGGGTCAGGAGCATATAACGACCACCCTCCGCCGTCAGGTGGAGTCCGGCCATACCTCTCACGCCTACCTCTTCTCCGGCTCGAGAGGCACGGGTAAGACGACCTGCGCCAAAATACTCTCCCGCGCATTAAACTGCGAAAATCCGGTCGGAGGCGAGCCCTGCAACGAGTGCGCCGCCTGCCGCGGCATACTCTCCGGCTCGGTCCTCGACGTCGTCGAGATCGACGCCGCCTCCAACAACGGAGTCGAAAACGTCCGCGCCATACGCGACGAGGCTTTCTATACGCCCGCCTCCGTCAAAAAAAGAGTTTACATAATCGACGAGGTCCATATGCTCTCGCCCTCCGCCTTCAACGCCCTTTTGAAGATACTGGAGGAGCCGCCCGAGCATCTGGTGTTCATACTTGCCACGACCGACCCGCAGAAGGTGCTTCCCACCATACTCTCCCGCTGTCAGCGCTTTTCGTTTCGAAGGCTCTCTGCGGAGGATATCAAAGGTCGGCTCGATTTCGTTGCGAGATCTGAGGGCATAAGGCTGACGGACGGAGCCGCATCTCTGCTCGCCAGGCTGGGAGAGGGCGCGATGCGCGACTCTCTGTCGCTCCTCGACCAGTGCGTAGGACCGGACGAGATAACGGAGGAGTCCGTTCTCGCCTCTGTAGGACTAACGGGCACGAAGACTGCCATCGAGCTTTGGTCGGCCCTCCGCTCAGGCGACGCGGCGGGCGCTATCTCCGCGTTCGAGTCCGCCTATCTCACCGGCACGGAGCCGGGTCCCGTGCTGTCTTCGCTTCTAACCTTGCTGCGCGATATGCTTATTACCGCCGTCGCCCCGAAGGGGGCCGACGGGCTCATATCCGGCGCCGTCGGCCCGGAGGAGCTGAAGTCCCTCGCATCGGGCGCGGACAGGCATCTTATGACCCGCGCTGCGAGATCGCTTCAGGAATCGCTGAACTCCCTTGCGAACGCGAGAGATCAGCGCACTGCGGCAGAAATAGCCCTTATAACCCTCTCCGGTCTCTTCTCCGGCGAGGAGGACTCGGCTCCGTCCTCTCCGGCTCCGGCGCCCAGGCCGCAGATAAAGTCTCCGCGTCCGGCTGAGCAGGCTCCCGCGCCGGTCGCAAGGCCTGAGACGGCGGCAAAATCCGAAGCCGCTCCCGCTCCTAAAACGGAGGCGCCGAAAGCTGAGGCTCAAAATGCGGGCACGCCGAAGCAGGAGACTCCGAAGGCGGAGGCTCCCGCTCCTTCCGGCGACTGGTGGCAGAGGGTGCTGAGAACGGAAGAGGTCAGGAACCTTATTTCATATATGTTCATCTCGGACAGCGCGAACTTCCGCGTCAGCCTCTCCGGCAGCGTAGTCACTCTGACCTCGACAAACCCGATGGCGACTCTTATGGCCGATACGGTGGACACGCGGGCGGCAATAGCCGAGGCGGCGTCGAAGGTGCTCGGCGCGAGGGTGACGGTGAAGGTGACCGAAGCTGCGGACGAGGCTCCGCAAGCCGAGGACAAGCTCGACAGCTTATTGAAATTCGGAAACGTAACGATAAAATAGGAGGTAAACAAAATGGCAAAAGGCGGATTCAACGGCGGCAGGATGAGCGGCGGCATGAATATGAATATGATCAAGCAGGCTCAGAAGATGCAGGAGGAGATGCTGAGGCGTCAGCAGGAGGTCGAGGAGAAGGAGTTCTCAGCCTCGGCAGGCGGCGGCATGGTCACGGCAAAGGTAAACGGGAAGCGCGAGCTCGTCTCTCTCGATATCGATCCGGACGCGGTCATCGACGCTGAGGCTGCGGAGGACGTCGAGATGCTTCAGGATGCTGTCATCGCGGCGATAAACGAGGCGATGAAGAAGGCCGCCGAGGAGATGAGCGGCACGATGGCGAAGCTCACCGGAGGGCTAAACCTCGGATTCTGAGGTCGGCGGAACGGCGAATAATCAAAAAGCAGGGAGGCGCATCGGTATGCCTCCCTGCTTTTTATATGCTGAACGGAAAAAGCGACGTATTACTCCCTTGCTTCAAGTATCCTCTCGACCTCGGCGAGCTCCTCCGGTCTGTTTACACCGATAAGCTCAGGTCCCATCTGCTGGACGCTGACGTTCACCCTGTCGCCGCGCTCCTTCATAATGTACGGCACGTCGGTAAGGTAGTATTCGCCCTGCGCGTTATTGGTCTTCAGAAGCTTCAGAGCCGAGAAGAGCTTAGGACAGTTGAATACGTATATCCCCGAATTGAATTCGCGTATATCCCGCTCCTCCGGCGTGCAGTCCTTTTCCTCAACGATGGAGATAAAGCCGCCCGCTTCGGTGCGCTTTACTCTTCCGAGCCCCGGCATAGGGCAGTCCGCCGCTCCTGCGAGGACAGTGCAGTCGCTCCCCGCGGCTCTGTGCTCAAGGCAGAGGTTTTCAAGCGTGTTTCTGGTAATGAGCGGGGTGTCGCCGCAGCATACGAGCACGTCGCCCTCAAAGCCCTCGAGAGCCTCCCGCGCCGAGGCGACGGCGTGACCTGTGCCCTTCTGCTCGGCCTGTACGGCGAAAACGCAGCCGGGATATGCCTCGACGACCTTCTCCCGCTTATATCCGACGAC
>CACXBO010000181.1 GCA_902765975.1 Oscillospiraceae bacterium | reverse complement strand
GTTCCCATTCCGAACACAGTAGTTAAGCTCACTTGCGCCGAAGATACTTGGCTGGCGACGGCCCGGGAAAATAGGAAGACGCCAACATAATTCAATGAGCACTTTCCTTTCGGAGAGTGCTCTTTCTGTTATTTATTTTTCCAGAAGGAGTGAGAGTTTGTGTTAAATATCGAGCATCTTACCAAGACTTATGGGTCAAAAAAGGCGGTAGACGATCTTTCTATTCATATTAGATCTGGGGAGATATTCGGATTTATCGGACATAACGGTGCGGGAAAGAGTACCACGCTTAAATGCTCTGTCGGTATTTTGAATTTCGACTCCGGAAGAGTCACCGTTTGCGGAAAGGATATAATATCCGATCCTGTTGGCTGCAAGAGGGATATTGCTTATATTCCCGATAATCCGGATATTTATGATTTTATGAGCGGTATAAAGTATCTTAATTTTATTGCCGATATTTTTCAAATTCCCTCTGACGTTCGTCAGGAGAGGATCCGCCGGCTTGCCGATACTTTTGAGCTGACCGGTGATCTTTCGCAGCCCGTTTCTTCTTATTCTCACGGAATGAAGCAGAAGCTTGCTCTTATCTCAGCCTGGCTGCATTCGCCGAAGCTCATTATAATGGACGAGCCCTTTGTTGGTCTCGATCCGAAGGCGTCACATCTTCTGAAGGAGATGATGCGGGAGCATTGTGATAACGGCGGAGCGATTTTCTTCTCTACTCACGTGCTTGAGGTTGCGGAGAAGCTTTGCGATAAGGTCGCGATTATTAAAGAAGGCAGACTCGTTAAATTGGGAACTATGGAAGAGGTCAAGGGCGACGACAGCCTTGAGGAAGTATTCCTTGAACTGGAGGCGGAGTAAATGCTGAAGGTACTTCTGAAAAAGCAGTTTACGGAGGTATTCAAAAGCTACTTTTTTGACGCAAAAAAGAACAGGATGCGTTCAAACGGCGCGGTTATAGTATTTTTCATACTCTTCTTTGTTCTGATGTTCGTCTTTCTGGGCGGAGTGTTTACAATTCTGTCCGTTTCACTCTGCGCTCCGTTAACCTCCGCGGGGATGGGCTGGCTTTATTTTACGATTTTGTGCGGAGTTTCCGTTGTCTTAGGAGCCTTCGGCAGCGTTTTCAATACCTACTCCGGTTTATATTTAAGCAAGGATAACGACCTTCTTCTTTCAATGCCGATCCCGGTCAATGTGATCATTGCAGCGAGGCTTTTGAACGTATATATAATGGGTTCGTTATACTCGCTGACTGCTCTTTTGCCCGCGATTATCGTCTATTGGGCGACAGTTGGGTTTACTGTATCCCGCCTTGTCAGCGGCATACTGCTTATTTTGATCGTTACATTCACTGTTCTCATCCTATCCTGCATACTCGGATGGACAGTGGCGAAGATAAGCCTAAAGCTCAAAAACAAGAGCTATATAACGGCTATTCTCGCCGTTGTTTTTATCGTGATCTATTACTTCGTATATTTCAAAGCGACGGATTTAGTAAAAGACATAATCGTCAACGCCTCGATTTACGGTGAAAGGATAAAGGGAGGAGCCTATCTCATCTATCTTTTTGGAAGGATCGGCGAGGGGGACTTTATTGCGACTGCCGTTTTTACCGCGGCTACCGCCATCCTTTTTGCGTTAGTTTGGCTTTTGCTGTCCCGGAGCTTTATCAAAATTGCCACGGGAGGAGGCAGCGTTCGGAAAGTCGGGTATAAAGACAAAACAGCAAGGCAAAGGACCGCATTCAAAGCGCTTCTGTCAAAGGAATTCAGAAGATTTACATCGAGCGCGAACTATATGCTGAACTGCGGCCTCGGGGTTCTGGTGCTTATGGCGGCGGGCGTAGCAATACTTATTAAGGGCAGAGACCTGAGCGTTGCGTTAAGCGGAGTGTTTCCCGGTCAGACTGATATAGTTGCCGTATTTCTCTGCGGACTGATCTGCCTCATTGTCTGTATGAACGATATGGCTGCCCCGTCTGTATCTCTTGAGGGGAAAAGCATATGGATCCCGAAGTCTCTCCCTGTCGATCCGAAGCTATGCCTGCGCGCAAAGGCGTCGCTTCAGCTTTTATTGACCGCTATTCCTGCACTTTTCGCCTCCGTTTGTTCTGCAATCGTGCTTCCGCTGCCAACGGTTACGAAGCTTTTCGTTGCGGTTATGCCCGTTAGTTTTTCAGTATTCAACGCGCTTTTCTGCACGTTTTTAGGTACGAAGATGCCAATGATGAACTGGACTAACGAGCTGTACCCGATAAAACAGAGCGGTGCGGTTGCGGTGGCGCTTTTAGGAGGATGGGGCATTGCTGCTGCCGCTACGTCCCTTTATCTGCTCGTCGGGAGCGTAACCGGAGCGGCGATTTATCTCGGAATATTGACCGCCCTGTTTGCGGCCGCGGCTTTCATGCTTCTTCGCTGGCTGGATACGAAAGGGAGCAAGCGTTTCAGCGAGATATAAAAATACAGGAGGTGTTGCCCAAACAGCACCTCCCGTTTTTTATGCCAGAAATCCGTTTATTATCTCTTCCTCAGCCTCGTGCTCATCGAGACCGAGCGTCATCAGCTTCGTTATTTGCTCGCCGGCAATCTTACCTATAGCCGCCTCGTGGACGAGAGCTGCGTCGACGCTTCTCGCTTCAAGCGAGGGAACGGCGAGAATCGTGCCTCTGTCCATTATTATGGAATCGCATTCGGTGTGCCCCTTGCAGCTTGCGGCGCCTATTATGCAGGCGTCGAACTTCTGGTAAGAATCATCTCTTGCAACGGAGCGCGATACCACGTCGGCGCTGGAGCCGTCGCCGTAAAGCGTTACTTTATAAACGCTCAGGGCTTTTTGCTCACCGTGCGTCATAAGTCTCTCGCGTACTACTAAGGACGCGCCCTTTTTAAGCTCTGCGAGAGTGGTCCTCTCCGTGGAGTCAACGCCCTTTATCTGGACCATCTCCATCTCCATTGAGCTGTCCTCGTCCATATATACCTCAGTCACCGGGTTTAGTATGCGTTTCCCAAGCCCGTCGCCGGAGCCGTAGTGCTTCTCGACGTATTTGACCTTCGCGCCCTTTTCAACGAAAAAGCGGTGGATACCGTCGTGTTCCGAGTCCTGGCTTCCGCAGTTGTCGATGCCGCATCCGGCGACGATCGTTACGTCTGAGTCTGCGCCGATAAAGAAGTCGTTGTATACGGTCTCCTTCAGACCGGTTTCCGATAGGACAACGGGGATATGCACGCTCTCGTTCTTTGTGCCGGGTTTGATACGGATATCTATGCCGCTTCCGTCGGGTTTGGACTGGATATCAATATTCGCCGTCGTATTCCGCCCTGCGAGTCCGCCGTTTGCACGGAAGTTATATGCGCCTAACGGCACCTGATGGAGGTCAGCGACCTCGGCTATGAGCCTCTTTTGAATTTCGGTAAGCTCGACCATTTGCTTCGACCTCCCTTTACTTTAGCCTCGCGCATACGTCCTGCGCGGCTTCCGTGCCGATAAGCGTAGGAAATATCTCGTCCTTAGAGCCCTTTGCGGTAATCCGTCCGTCGGATAGAACGGCTATCTCATCGGCGATATTAAGGATACGCTCCTGATGCGATATTATGACCATTGAGCTGTCGCTAATCTTCTCACGCAGCGCCTGAAAAACGCGGATGAGATTTTGGAAGCTCCAGAGATCGATACCGGCCTCCGGCTCGTCGAACACGGTAAGGCGGCATTTGCGTGCGAGGACCGTGGCTATCTCAATGCGTTTAAGCTCGCCGCCTGAGAGGGAAGAGTTGGCCTCACGCATTATATAGTCTCTCGCGCAGAGCCCGACCTCGGAAAGGTAGCCGCACGCCTCGGAGACCTTAAGCTTTTTCCCGGAGGCTATGCGCAGCAGATCGAATACTTTTATGCCCTTAAAGCGGACGGGCTGCTGAAAAGCAAAACCTATCCCGTTCCTTGCCCTTTCCGTTATGCTCATCTCGGTGATATCGTTTCCGTCGAGCAGTATTTTGCCCGAGGTAGGCTTCTCGATTCCCGCTATCAGCTTAGCGAGAGTGGATTTGCCGCTTCCGTTAGGTCCCGTTATTACAAGGAGCCTGTTATCCTCAACTTTGAGATCAAGCTCATGGATAATCTCTTTGTTTTCGCCCTTCTCATCCTTGACGGAAAAGGAAAGGCCCTTAATTTCCAGCACGGCACTGTCCTCCTTGGTTAGCGCGCAGTATGTGATAATCTAATATGAAGCCAAGTTTTCCCGCTTCACTATTGAATTATCATCTGCAAAAGTATATAATATTATAACAAAAGAGGGGAGAAAAGACAATGAGGAAGAAAGGATTTCTGAAAATTTCATCGGCTCAGATAATCCCGCTCGGCTTTTTTGCCCTTATCCTGTTCGGGACGGTTATGCTGCTTCTCCCGATCTCAACTGCGCCCGGAGAGTCGACCTCGCTGCTGACGGCGCTCTTTACGTCTACGACCTCAGTGTGCGTGACAGGTCTCGTTGTAACGGATACTTTTGCTCACTGGTCCTTGTTCGGTCAGATCGTTATACTTGTTCTTATCCAGCTCGGAGGCTTGGGCGTTATAACAGTTTACTCAGCCTTCATTCTGACGCTTCACAAGAGAATGGCTCTCAAGGATCAGATCCTGCTGATGGACGCATTCAACCTCTCGTCGCTCGACGGACTGCTTGTTTTTCTCGGAAGAGTTCTGCGGGGCACGTTCATAGTTGAAGGTGCGGGCGCGCTCATGTATCTGCCGGCCTTCATTCCGCGCTTCGGCATTGTGAGGGGCATATGGGTCTCCGTTTTCACGTCAATTTCAGCTTTCTGCAATGCAGGCATCGATATTATCGGGTCTGACAGCCTTATGAGCTTCAAGTCGGACCCGCTCGTTCTGATAACGACGATGCTGCTTATCGTTCTGGGAGGTATCGGATATATAGTCTGGTTCGATCTTCTTTCCAATCTCAAAAGGCGCGGTGAGAGGAAACGCCGCATAAGCGAGCATACGAAGCTCGTGCTTTTCCTGACTGCCGCACTTATCCTGTTCGGCGCTGCTTCGACCTTTGCGCTCGAATACAGCAATCCGGCGACGTTAGGCGGTATGAGCCTGGGCGATAAAATACTTAACAGCTTTTTCCAATCGGTGACGTTCCGCACAGCGGGCTTTGCTACATTTACTCAGAAGGGGCTTACGGAGTCTTCCGCCCTTATCGGAGCGGTGCTGATGTTTATCGGCGGCTCACCCGTGGGCACAGCGGGAGGCGTAAAAACTGTCACTTTTTACGTGATACTTAAGAATACTATGTCGTTCGTCCTTAACCGAAATGAGACGATAATTCTCAGACGCAGGGTGAACAGGAGCTTCGTCCAGGAGGCGACAGCCATACTGACGACGAGCCTTACCGTTGTTTTCCTGTTTACCGTTCTCGTCTGCGCGACGAACAAGCTCTCGCTGACAGACGGACTGTACGAGGTCGTGAGCGCAACTGCCACAGTTGGCCTCACCCGCGACCTGACGCCGCAGCTGAATCGAATCGGCAGAGTATTTATAATAATCTGTATGTACCTGGGCAGGATAGGCCCGATATCCCTCGCGCTGTTTTTCAGAATGAGACACAGTCCGAAAAACAACGTAAGTATCTCAGAGGGCAAATTTATAGTGGGGTGAGCTGAATGAAAAAATCTGTTGCCATACTCGGACTCGGTACGTTCGGAAAATATCTTACCGAGGAGTTTTTTGAAAGCGGAGCGGACGTGCTGATAGCCGATAACAACGACGAGGCAGTATCTCAGCTTTCCGACAAGGCGACTTATGCGATAACGGCCGATCTTGCAGATCCTGAGGCTATAAAGGGTCTTGGACTGGAGCATATGGATATAGTAATCGTCTCGATGAGCCAGAGCCTTGAGCCGAGCATAATGTGCGTTATGGTGGCGAAGGAGCTCGGCGTGCCTTACGTTATCGCAAAGGCGAGCAACAGCAGAATGGCGGATATCCTTAAAAAAATCGGTGCAGACGAGGTCATTAACATCGAGGAGGACGCAGCCTTCCGCAATGTTAAAAGACTTATGAGCGCGGGCTTCCTCGACTATTTTGACCTCGGAAGTGAGCTTTGCGTCGTAGAGATATACCCGAAGCCGAGTTGGGTCGGCAAATCGCTGAGAGAGCTTCGCCTTCGCGAAAAGCTGAATATCAACATTGTGGCGAAGAAGGACGAGGAGCTGAACTCCTCAATAATCGATCCGAACGTCCCTCTATGCGCAAACGACCGACTTGTGCTGATCGCGGAAAAATCCGATCTGCCCGGCCTGGATAAAATAATCAGATGACCGTTCTGAATAATGATCGCCGCGCTGCAACTTGCAGCGCGGCGTCAGTTTATTTTGCTATCTTTCTGGATTTTCCCATCCATGTAGGCGGATAGAAGAGCAGCACGAGCGGGAACAGCTCAAGCCTTCCCGCGAGCATATCGAGCATCAGCACGACCTGTGAAAGGTCTGAGAAGAGACCGTAGTTTTTAATAGGTCCGACAAGGCTCAGACCGGGACCGATGTTATTTATCGTTGCGGCGACGGCGGTAAAGTTGGTGATAAGATCCTGTCCGTCAATGCTGACTATGATTACGGAAACGGCAAAGATAATGATAAAGAATGCAAAGTAAATAAGAATAGAGCGCATAGAGCTGTCGTCAAGCGGTTTTCCGTCGAGCCGTGGCTTTCTTACGCTCTTCGGGTGTACGTAGAGATGCAGCTCGTTTAGTCCGGCCTTGAAAACTGCGACGATCCTTGAGACCTTGACGCCGCCTCCCGTGGAGCCGGCACAGGCGCCGATAAACATAAGCACGACGAGCAGCGTTTTTGAAAGAGACGGCCATGAGTCGAAATTGACCGTTGAGAAGCCTGTCGTGGTGATTATGGAGCCGACCTGGAAGGCGGCAGACCTCAGATTTTCTCCGAAGGCTGCCGAGACCTTGCGAAGATCGAGCACGATGACAGCAATCGTAACAAGGATGATGCCGAGATACCAGCGAACCTCCTCCATACCGAAAGCCTGCTTGAACTTCTTCATAAGAATCAGGTAGTACGCGTTGAAATTAACGCCGAAGAGGATCATAAAAACCGTGACTGTCCACTGAATGAACGGCGAGTATCCTGCTATGCTTGAGTTTTTAACTCCGAAACCGCCCGTTCCGGCAGTTCCGAAGGCGGTGCAAACGGATTCAAAGAACGGCATACCGCCCAGAACGAGAATCAGTATCATGGCGACGGTCAGTGCCGTGTATATTACGTAAAGAATGATGGCGGTATGACGCGCCTTAGGAACGAGCTTTCCGACGGAAGGACCGGGGCTCTCCGCCCTCATAAGATTCATCTGGCTTCCGCCTGTCATGGATATGACTGCGAGAAGAAAGACGAGAATGCCCATTCCGCCTATCCAGTGGGTAAAGCTCCTCCAAAACAGTATGCAGTGCGGGAGTATCTCGACATCGTCAATAATACTTGCGCCCGTGGTAGTAAAGCCGGATACCGTTTCAAAAAGCGCGTTTATAAAATTCGGTATGGCGCCGGAAAAATAGAAGGGGAGAGCTCCGATAAGGCTTATCACTATCCAGCTCAGACCGGTGGCGACGCAGCCCTCTTTAAGGTAGAAAACCGGCTCGTCAGGCTTTAGGGAACGCAGGGCAAGACCTATGAGACCGGAGCCGAGAAGAGTGACGAGAAACCAAACGCATTCGGCCTCGCCGTAAATGAGCCCGACGATTACGGGGAGCACCAGAAGCACGGCTACGATAGTCATGACGTGGCCGAGAATATATACGATCATTCTTCTATTCACGGCGTTTCACCCCAAAATATCCCTAATGTCCTTGAGACCCGTGCAGGTCGTTACAACAACGACGGTATCGCCGGCGCTGATGCAGTCGTTGCCGCCGGGTATGATAGCCTGTCCGCGGTGATTTATCGAGGCGATTATTAGGTCGTTCCTCGTGTGCAGATACTTGAGCGGGATATTCGTTATGCCATCTACCTCGCCGACCTTAAACTCGATAGCTTCGGCTCTTGAATCGTAGAGGTGATATAAGGTTTCGATACCGCTCTCCTTCGACGCTTTTTTCGCCCGGACGTAAGCGATTATCGCCTCGGAGGTGACGTACTTCGGATATACGACGCTCCCGAGATCAAGATTCTGGATAACGTTCCTGAAGTTTATCCTGTTTATCTTCGTGACCGTTTTAGCGGCGGAGATCTCTCTTGCATAGAGCGTCAGCAGGATGTTCTCCTCGTCCAGACCGGTGAGCGGGACGAAGGCGTCGGCATCACGGAGGCCTTCCTCATTAAGAAGGTCCTCGTCGCTTCCGTTTCCGTTTATTATAATAGCTGAAGGTATCAGGTTTTCCAGTTCATCGCATCTCGCGCGGCTGGACTCGATTATCTTGACAGCCTTTCCCATGACCGTGAGCTGCTTGGCAAGGTAGTAGGCGGCTTTTCCTCCTCCGATGATCATCACTCTTTTCACGTTCCCGGACTTTAGTCCGATAGAATCGAAGAACGATACGGCGGCATCGGCGGAAGCCACAAATGTAGCTGTATCCCCGGCGCGGAGAGTAAAGCTGCCGTCCGGTATGTATACCTCGCCCTCGCGCTCAACGGCGCAGAAGCGGATGTTTTTCACAAGCTCACCGAGATCCATCAGCTTCTTATCGCAGATAGCGTTGCCCTCGGGCAGACGGAAGCGGACGAGCTCAGCCTGACCCTTCGCAAAGGGGCTTACTCCGAGAGCACGGGGAAGGCTGACGATTCGGGCTATCTCGTTAGCAGCCTCCAGCTCAGGATTTATGATCATCGTAAGGCCGAGCCGCTCCCTTAAGTAGGGTATTTCATCCGCATAGTCCGGGTTGCGCACTCTCGCGATAGCGTCGCAGTGTCCGACCTGCTTTGCTACCGTGCAGCAGAGCAGATTCAGCTCGTCGGAGCCCGTGACCGCAATGATAAGGTCTGCCTTTTCTATCCCAGCCTCCATCTGAACGGAATAGCTCGCGCCGTTACCGACTATGCCCATAACGTCGTAGTTATTGGTGAGAGTCTGAACGATCGCGGCGTTCTTATCAATGACGGTAATGTCATGCCCCTCGCGGTAAAGAGCGGCGGTTATAGTTGCGCCGACCTTTCCCGTTCCGACGATGATAATGTTTAGCCCGGAACCGTTTGAGCCCAGTTTATCAGCAAGCATTTTTCATTACACCCCATACTGAACCATTTTATATGATTATATCACTCCGCTTATAAAAAAACAAGCCGGATAAAAAACGGTCGGGCCATGCTGCGCATGACCCGATCAGGCGTTATTTCACCAATATCTTAAGGGCTTCAAGATAACCCTCAAAGCCCTTGCCCTTTACCGTCGCCTTGCAGTAAGGCCGGATATAGCTCACTTTCCGAAATTCCTCCCGTGTATCCGGGTCGGAGATATGTACCTCTACGGTCGGAATGCCTACGGACTTCAGAGCGTCGAGTATCGCAACGCTCGTGTGGGTATAGGCTGCGGGATTGATTATTATCCCGCCAGTATTGCCGTAAGCGTTCTGGATCGCGTCCACGATATCGCCCTCGTGGTTGGACTGAAAGAAGCTCGTCTCGACGCCGAGCCGCTTTCCCTCCGCAGCGATCATTTCAACGAGGTCAGAGTAGGTGCGGTTTCCGTAGATCGCCGGCTCTCTTATCCCGAGCATATTGATATTAGGTCCGTTAATAACGAGTATTTTCACAGAAATCCCTCCATATCCTCTCTGCCGTCAGAGCCTTGTCCGCCTTGGAGGCAGCCGCCTCGACAAGCGCGTCGCGAAACGCCTCGTACATCGGCTTTCTTATCTCGTACATCCGCTTAACGGTCTCCGTATCCTTTGAAAGAGGACGGTTTTTGACAGACAGTGAGGATACGTCGCGGAACACCTGAATTATCCTGCCGTTCTGATGCAGATAAGGATAATTTCTCTCCTGAGTGACGGCGCCTCCTCCGCAGACTATGATAGCGCCGGAGAGCTTGCCGACCTCGGAAATAACCTCGGTCTCAAGCCGCCGAAGCTCCGCCTCGCCCTTTTCGGCAAGGAGAGAGGGGATAGTGACGCCGGCTTTTTCTTCAATAAGGGCGTCGGTGTCGTAGAGTGGCCTTCCGGTAAGCTTAGAAAGGTTTTTGCCCGCCGTGGTCTTTCCTGTACCCGGCATTCCGATGAGGATAAGATTCTGAGAATCCATGTATATTTCGTCCGCAACGCGGATAGTTTCGCTGTCCGGTATGTTTTTGTCAAAGAAGAGCTCCTCTGCTCTTTTAGCCTGGGCGGAGAGCATGATAAGCCCGCCGGTGTGCGGTATGCCGAGCTTTTCCGCCTGCATAAGCAGAGCCGTGCG
>CACXBO010000180.1 GCA_902765975.1 Oscillospiraceae bacterium | reverse complement strand
CATAAAGGGCGACGTTACCTCAGAGGCGGATATGCAGGCCGCCGTCAGGCAGGTGATCGGCGCAGAGGGCAAGCTCGATATCCTCGTTTGCTGCGCCGGCTTCGGCATTTCGGGCGCGGTCGAATTCACCGAGCTTGAGGCTGCGAAGAAGCAGGTGAACGTAAACTTCTTCGGAGTCGTTAACGCTGTCAAGGCCGCTCTCCCCTATATGCGCAGGCAGGGCTCAGGCAGGATAGTCGCCGTTTCGAGCGTCGCGGGACCCATCGCCATACCCTTCCAGACCTATTATTCGGTCTCCAAGGCTGCGATAAACGCCTATATCTCCGCTCTTCGCAACGAGGTAAGGCCTTACGGGATAACCGCCGTCGCAGTTATGCCCGGCGATATCCACACGGGCTTCACAGCCGCGAGGGAGAAGAGCCCCGCGGGCGACGACGAGTATTCGGGGCGCATCTCGCGCTCGGTCGCCACTATGGAGCACGACGAACTCAACGGCATGGATCCCTCCGTCGCCGGAAAATTCCTCGCTTCCGTCGCTCTCAGGAAGAGCGTGCCGCCGACGAAGACGATAGGCTTCAGCTATAAGCTCCTCGTTCTCCTCAACAAGCTCCTGCCCTCACGTTTCGTAAACTGGCTCGTTTATCTTATCTACGCGAAATAAAAAATCGAGGCGTCCGTTTCGTTATCAACCGGACGCCTTTTCTGTATTCTGAAGCAAGGAGAGAAAGAGCATGGTACAGAAGATACGCTCCTTCGGTCTATCCGGTATAGAGGGCTTCGACGTTTCCGTCGAGTGCTCCATAGCCGGCGGTCTGCCCGCCTTCGAGATGGTGGGACTGCCGGACGCCGCCGTTCGCGAGAGCCGCGAGAGAGTCCGCGCCGCCGTTAAAAACTGCGGCCTGCGCTTCCCGCCCTCGAGGGTGACTGTGAACCTCGCGCCCGCCGACAGGCGGAAGGCAGGGAGCATGTACGACCTGCCCGTTTTTCTCTCCATTCTCGCCGCCTCCGAGCTTATAAAGCCGCTGCCCGACGACTGCGCCTTTCTCGGCGAGCTCAGTCTCTCCGGCGAGCTGAGGCCTGTTCCGGGCGTTCTCTCGATGGCTCTCACCGCGGCAAAAGCCGGGATAAAAAAGCTGTTCGTACCGGCGGAAAACGGAGAAGAGGGCGCGTTCGCCGGCTCCTGCGAGGTATATCCCGTGCGCCACGTCCGCGAGCTTCTCTCTCACCTCGACGGCTCTGAGCCTATTGCCCCCGCCGCGATGCCGCAGACCGGCTTCACTCCCGCCTACGGAGTCGATTTCTCCGAGGTCAAGGGTCAGGATAACGTGAAAAGGGCCCTGGAGATAGCCGCCGCCGGGGGACATAACGTCCTGATGATAGGTCCGCCGGGCGCGGGAAAGAGCATGCTCTCGAAGCGTATCCCGACGATACTGCCCGATATGAGCCGCGCGGAGATGCTTGAAACGACGGCGGTATACTCCGCAGCCGGCTTTATCGGAAAGCGGGGCATAACCGGAGAGCGCCCCTTCCGCTCCCCGCACCACACTCTGAGCTACTCCGCAATGGCGGGTAACGCCTCCCTGCAGCCGGGCGAGATAAGTCTCGCTCACAACGGCGTGCTTTTTCTCGACGAGCTTCCGGAGTTTCGCCGCGACGTTATCGAGGCTCTGCGCCAGCCGCTTGAGGACGGAACCGTGACTGTCTCACGCGCCGCCGGGACCGCCGTATATCCCAGCCGCTTTATGCTCGTCTGCGCGATGAATCCCTGCCGCTGCGGCTGGTACGGGCATCCCTCAGGCCGCTGCACCTGCACGGAGAAGAGCGTCGCCGATTACCGCGCGAAAATTTCCGGCCCGCTTCTCGACAGGATCGACATACACGTTGAGGTCCCCGCTCTCGAATACGACGAGCTCAGGGATAAGAAGAGCTCCGCCTCCTCCGCCGTGATAAAGGCGAGGGTCGACAGAGCCAGGGAAATACAGCGCGAGAGATACGCGGGCACGGGCTTTGAAACGAACTCCGCCGTCGCCGCCTCCCGCCTTTCCGAATACTGCGAGCTGGACGAAAAAAGTGAGGCGCTGCTGCGCTCCGCCTTCGACCGCCTCGGGCTCACGGCAAGGAGCCACGACCGCATACTTCGCGTTGCAAGGACGATAGCAGACCTCGCGGGCAGCGAAAAAATAGCCCCGGCGCACATCGCCGAGGCTATCCAGTACAGAAGCTTTGAATTTGAGAGAAAATGAGGACTTAATTGTAGCTTAGCTCTTCGAGTATAGCGCAAACCGCCTTTGCCGCGTTGTCTGCGCCCTTTGCGTTTTTGCGGACAATGTATCCTATCCCATCCTTTTCAAATGAGGCGTAGGCGGACGACCACTCCTTTAAATCCGGGTCATTGTTCGTCAGGACGATTATCTCTGCCGTAACGCCGAGGTTTTCTGAGTAGTAGTCCCCGGTTTTTTCAAGGGTCATCATTGCTTTCGGGATGCTGTAGCCGCCCATTTCATATTTTATCTTGCCCTCGGTGAGAAGTCTGAAATCTATTCCCGCATACCCGTCTTCCGTTCTCGTCTCCCAAAAGCCGGCTGCGACGCAGGCGGATATCTCCCGTTCGGTCTCCGAGGCTCTGCCCTCAAAGAGACGCACGCCCGTGTTTTCGATCCCCGGCAGCTCAAGAAGGTCGACTCCGTATCTCTCCTCAAGCTCCTTAACCGTGCCGAAATCAACAATGGAAGAGTTTTCGCTCAAGGTCCTTTCCTCAAGCGCCGCAAGCTTGTCAGCGTCGAGCTTTATAAATCCGGAGACGAATCTTACGTCGATATGCTCCTTGGATATCGACAGCGCCTCGCTGTCTGAGGTCCATATTATTTCCGGCTCATCTTCTGTCGGCTCTTCCGGCTCTGTTGGCTCTTCCTCTATGGGTTCCACTTCCGTAGCTTCCGGCTCAACAGGTTCTTGCTCTATCTGCGCTTGCTCAGCGGGCGCTTGCTCAGCGGGCGCTTGCTCAGCGGGCGCTTGCTCAGCGGGCTCCTGCTCAGGCCTCCGCTGCTGCTCCGGCAGCTCCTCAGGCTCTACCGTGTTGCTTGGCAGATCGTACCCTTCGGCGGGAAGGACCGCGTCGCCCGCTACGTTCGTGTATCCGTCTATCGCGGGCTCGGGCAAAGGCTCCCTTTCCGCCTTTTGACCGCAGCTTACAATAGCTGCCGCCGTAACTGCGGCACACAGGATTATGAGCCCCCGTTTTTTCTTCAGCATAGCTTTTTACCTCCTTATGCAGCACATTATTCCCCGTTCATATATATGACTGCCTCAGCTCATCAAATGTTCCGCATAAATTGCTATTTCTCTAAAAAAGTGACAGGAGAACAGGATATGGAACAGATATTTACCTCGCTCGACCAGTTTATCGGAAAAACCCCGCTTCTTGAGCTTACGCATATTGAGAAGACGCACGGCCTTGAGGCGAGGCTTTTAGCGAAGCTCGAATACTTAAACCCCGCAGGCTCTGCCAAGGACAGAGTCGCCAAAAATATGCTCGACGACGCAGAGAAGCGCGGGCTGATCGCGCCCGGCAGCGTTATAATCGAGCCGACGAGCGGAAACACGGGCATCGGCCTTGCCGCAGTCGGCGCGGCGCGAGGATATAAAACGATAATCGTTATGCCCGACACGATGAGCCTTGAGCGCAGACGGCTCATGGCAGCTTACGGCGCCGAGCTTGTCCTATCCGATGGGGCGAAGGGTATGGCGGGCGCCATCGAAAAAGCCGAAGAGCTCCACGCCTCTATCCCCGGCTCCTTCATTCCCGCCCAGTTCGACAATCCCGCTAATCCCGAGGCGCATTACTTAACGACCGGGCCCGAAATATTCGAGGATGCGGACGGGAAGGTCGATTACTTCGTCGCCGGAGTCGGTACGGGCGGAACGGTAACGGGCGTCGGCCGCTATCTAAAGGAAAAGAAACCGGGCGTTAAGATAATAGCCGTCGAGCCCGCGTCCTCCCCCCTGCTTACCGAGGGAAGGGCGGGGGCACATAAGCTCCAGGGCATCGGGGCAAACTTCGTGCCATCCATTCTCGCGAGGGAGCTTTTGGACGAGGTCATATCCGTCTCCGACTCAGACGCCTTCTCGCTTGCAAGGCAGGTCGGCAAAGCAGAGGGCGTGCTCGTCGGCATAACCTCGGGCGCGGCGCTCTGGGCTGCGGTCGAGGTCGCGAAGAGACCCGAGGCAAGGGGAAAAACGGTCGTAGTCCTCCTGCCCGACACGGGAGACAGGTATTTATCGACCGAGCTTTTTGAATAACGAAAAACGCCGGAGTTTTCCGGCGTTTCGTTACGGCTTTATCTTCTTCTTTTTCCGCCGCCCTTGGCGTCGCGCTGGCGCTTTATATCGGATAGGCGGCTCTCGGAGTCCTTCATAAACTTCTTGAGCTTATCCTCAAAGCCGGCGTCCTGGCTCTCTCCCGCGACCTCCTCAGCCGGAGCGAACACGGGCTGCTCGCGCTTAGGCGTATCCTTCTTCTCGGGAGGCGGAAGCGCCTGCTTGATGGACAGGTTTATCCTGCCCTGCTCGTCGATGCTGACGACCTTGACCGTTACCTCCTGCCCTACGGCAAGATGATCCGATACCTCCTTGACGAAGGTGTTCGCTATCTCGGATATGTAGACAAGGCCGGACTTGCCCGGCGCAAGCTCTACGAAAGCTCCGAATTTCGCCAATCCCGTTACTTTACCCTGAAGTATTTCGCCCTTTTCGATCTTCATAAGCTGAACTGTCCTCTGTATTTATAGATTTGATCAGCCGGCGATAACAACGCCCTCGTCCTGATATACCATGCCTCCCTTTCGGGCAAGATCCTCCAGGACCTCGTCGTCGTCCTTGTGGTCGAGAGCATACTGCATATCGTCAATGGCGGCTGTCTTGTCGGCGCGCTCTTTTATAAGCTCGTCCTTTTTTGCCTGCGCGGTCTCTATCTTTCCGCGGAGCACGATGAGCGTCGTTACCGCGTAGATGAGGAGCACCACTATTATAAGCTTCGTAAATATACCCGTGCGCTTGAGCCTCATACGGTCCCGCTCCTTTCCCAACGCTGCGGTTTTTTCTTTTCATCCTATCACACTTTATTATTTTATACCTTTCCTTCCAAGATGAAAAGAGTTTTTTTATAAAAAACCAGATTTTTTTGAGCGGAATGCCCGATAATTCGACTATCCGCTCCAATCCGCCGGCAAAGAAATCGAAAAGCTTCAGGAAAAACGGACTCAGTATAAGGAAGTACAGCGTCGCTCCGAGTCCCGCAGCCGCAGTCATAAACGCCCTCTGCTTCCCGCCGCCTATCGCAAAGCCGATGAGAAAGAGCGCCGTGCCCGTTATAAGCCAGAAGACGGCGTCCAGAACGAAGGCGAGAACTGTGCCGCCGCGCCGCCGCGCTGTTCTGAGCGCGTCGTAAAGCACTCCGAGCGCGGCGCCGAGCCCCGCAGACCACAGAGCCTCGACAGCCTGATATCCTATCCCGAGGTCGAGGCTCATCCGAGCAGCCTCTTGAAAAAGCCCTCCCTCGGCGGCGCCTCGTCCTCATAGCTCAGCGAGTCGATCCTCCCCGTTATGATAACGTCGCCGGAGTCGACGCTCAGACGCTCCATATGCATCCCGCTGCCTCTCACGGACAGCGTCCACGAGCCGCCGGACATTATGACCTCCTCCTCGTTGAAGCTCTCAACGTCTCCGACGCCGGAGACCGAGAGCCTTCTGCGCCCCTCCATCGTTATATTATGCTGCGTCTCCGCAGCCTTCGTTACCGTTTCATAAGCCATCGTTTTCCCTCCCGTCGCCTAATAATACTCCCCCGTCTGCCGGATTATTCCATAATAAAGCTTGACGGATCGCATAAAATAGGCTATATTACGGCTTGTTACCATTTTGTAACTATTATGAAACGGAGTTGTTTTAATGAATACAAAGAGAAGGCTGCGCGTCCGCGGAAGGATAGCTGCGGCGGCGCTCGCCCTCGGTCTTGCCATGATACCTTCTGCGATTAAGGCCGCGGCTTACGGGACTGAAGCGACAGAGCCTCAGGCTTTCGAGGCACGCGAGGTAGCTGTCTCCTTCCCCGACGAGCCCTCGGGAATATCGACCGCCGCAGTTCTTGCCGCCGCGTCAAGCCTTGACGCTGCTGCGGACAGCGCCGCTCAGTGCGCCGCTCAGCACGCGGAGGAGCTTAGCTGGGCCTCGACCGGAAGCTTTATCTGGCCTGTCGACGGTCCTATCACCTCTCCCTTCGGAAGGCGGCACATAAAAGGCGGCTCTTCCAATCACCGCGGGATAGATATCGGGAGCAGAAAGGGCACGGAGATTGCCGCGGCAGATTCCGGCGAGATAATCTGGTCGGGCTGGGACAGCAGCTACGGCAACTTTATAAAAATTCGCCACGACAACGGACTCGTTACCTGCTACGCGCATATGTCCGAGAGGCTCGTCGAGGTCGGCGCAAGGGTGCGTCAGGGCGATATCATCGGTCTCGTCGGCTCCACCGGTCAGTCCACCGGCCCGCATCTCCACTTCGAGGTACGCACCGAATCAAACGAGCGGGTCGACCCCGTCGACTACCTGCCGGAGAGATAAAAAGGAATGCCTTTGCATTCCTTTTTTTATGCTTGACATATACCCCGCCCGGGTATATAATCAATATACCCTATAGGGGTATTTTTGAGGGGTGATATAAATGGAGGAATGCTGCGGCAAACGCACGAAGGAGAGACCGGAGGCGGAGGTGAAGAGCCTTATAAACAGGCTCAGCCGCATTGAAGGGCAGATACGCGGCATACGCGGGATGGTGGAGCGCGGCGCTTACTGCGCGGACGTGCTCACTCAGTCCGCCGCCGTTTCAGCCGCGATAAGCGCTTTTAACCGCGAGCTTCTGTCAAGCCATCTGCATACCTGCGTGGTAAACGACATCAAGGCAGGGCGCGAGGAGACGGTCGACGAGCTTGCGGGGCTTATTGAAAAGCTTATGAGGTGAGTTATGGAGCAGTATAATGTGACCGGAATGAGCTGCGCCGCCTGTCAGGCGAGGGTCGAGAAGGCGGTATGCGCCGTGCCGGGAGTTGAGAGCTGCGCCGTGAGCCTCTTAACGAACTCGATGGGAGTCGAGGGCACGGCGAGCGAGGCGGATATAATAAAGGCGGTAGTCGACGCGGGCTACGGCGCAAGCAAAAAGGGGGCTACGAGGTCTGCGGCGGACGGCGACGACGCCCTTGCAGACAGGGAGACGCCCGTTCTGAAAAGGCGGCTTATCGCTTCGCTCGGCTTTCTCCTTGTGCTTATGTATATCTCGATGGGGCATACTATGTGGGGCTTTCCGCTGCCGGCCTTTCTCGAAGGCAATCATATCGGCGTCGGCATAACGGAGCTTCTTTTCGCAGCGGCGGTCATGGTGATAAATCAGAAATTTTTTATCTCCGGCTTTAAGGGGCTTATGCACCGCGCGCCGAATATGGACACTCTCGTGGCGCTCGGCTCTGCTGCCGCCTTCGTCTACTCGACCTGGGCGCTCTTTATGATGACTCTGCGCCCCGAAGCGTCAATGGAGTATATGCACGAATTCTACTTTGAGTCGGCGGCTATGATACTCGCCCTCATCACGGTCGGCAAGCTGCTCGAGGCGAGGAGCAAGGGGAAGACGACGAGCGCGCTCAAATCGCTTATGCGGCTCAGACCGAAAACGGCGACGGTGATACGCGGCGGGCAGGAGGTCGAGGTCGGCGTCGACGAAGTTCAGAAGGGCGATATTTTCGCCGTCCGTCCCGGCGCCTCGATACCCGTAGACGGTATTGTTATCGAGGGCTCGAGCGCGGTAAACGAGGCAGCTCTTACGGGAGAGTCCGTGCCTGTCGACAAGGCGGAGGGCGACGGAGTCTCGGCGGCTACCGTCAACGT
>CACXBO010000179.1 GCA_902765975.1 Oscillospiraceae bacterium | reverse complement strand
TCATAGCTGAGGTTTATTGCGCAGTCGCCCATGCATATCGTGCGGAGCCTCTCCTCGCCGAAATCGCGGCTGAGTATGAAGGCGGAGGACACGAGGTGCGCGCCGGGACGGGTCTTTATGAGCTGAAGCGCGGGACGGACGGTGTCCGCCGTCGAATAGGTCGCTCCGCCGAGAAGGCAGTCGGCCTTGCCCATCTTGACGAGCATCGTTCCAAAGTAGTTGCCCTTTTTGAGAAGAGCGCGGCACTCGTCCTCAGTCATCTTGCCCTTTCTCAGCTCTACCATCTTTGCCACCATGGCGTCGAATTCCGGATAAGTCGCGGGATCGATCACCTCGGTGCTTCCGAGCTCAACTCCGCAGTCGGCGGCGTTCTTGCGCACGGCTTCCTCATTTCCGATAAGTACGGGGGTGAGTATGCCCTCGGCGAGCAGCCGGCCTGCCGCCTCCATAATGCGCCTGTCGTGACCCTCGGTGAAAACGATGCGTTTGCCCTGACCGGCAAGCTTCGCCTTCAGATTCTCAAAAAGATCCATAGTTTTTCTCCTCCTTATATATATGAAATAATTTATTCCTCGTCGAGCTTCAAAACCGCCATAAAAGCCTCGGTCGGTATCTGCACCGTGCCGAGAGAGCGCATCTTCTTTTTGCCCTCCTTCTGCTTCTCGAGAAGCTTCTTCTTCCTCGTTATGTCGCCTCCGTAGCATTTTGCGAGAACGTCCTTTCGCATCGCCTTTACCGTTTCGCGGGCTATGACCTTGCCGCCGATAGCCGCCTGAACGGGCACCTCGAAGAGCTGGCGCGGTATGTTCTCCTTGAGCTTCTCGCAGAGCCTTCTCGCCCTCGGATACGCCTTTTCCCTGTGCGCTATGAAGCTGAGAGCATCGACCTGGTCGCCGTTTAGGAGCATATCCACCTTTACCATCTCGCTCGGGCGGTATTCAAGGAATTCGTAATCAAGGCTTGCGTAGCCCCTCGTCTTCGCCTTAAGGCTGTCGAAGAAGTCGTAGATTATCTCGCCGAGAGGCATATTATACCTAAGCTCCACAAGGTTCTGGTCGAGATACTGCATATCCCGGTATTCGCCGCGCCTTTCCTGGCACATCGGCATTATATTGCCGACGAACTCCGGCGGAGTGATGATATTCGCCGCAACAAACGGCTCGCGCACCTCGAGTATCGTTCCCGGGTCGGGATAGTTATGCGGATTATCGACCCTGAGCTCCGTCCCGTCGGTCTTTGTGACCTCGTAGATAACGCTCGGCAGAGTCGTTATAAGGTCTAAGTTGAATTCGCGCTCTATGCGCTCCTGTATTATCTCCATGTGGAGCATACCGAGAAAGCCGCAGCGGAAGCCGAAGCCGAGAGCCGCGCTTGTCTCAGGCTCAAAAGAGAGGGATGCGTCGTTTAGCTGGAGCTTCTCGAGCGCGTCGCGCAGGTCGGGATATTTTGAGCCGTCCTCGGTATAGATGCCGCAGTATACCATCTGCCTTGCGGGACGGTAGCCGGGAAGCGGCTCGGCGGCAGGCGTCGCGGAGAGCGTGACCGTATCGCCCACCTGGGTATCGCGCACGTTCTTAATGCTCGCCGTGAAGTATCCGACCTCGCCGGTATAGAGACCCTCGCAGGGCTTATAGCCGAGAGGGAGCAGATGCCCGACCTCAAGTATCTGGTACTCGGCGCCGGTCGCCATCATTTTTACCGTGTCGCCCTGCTTTAGAGAGCCGTCCATAACTCTGATATAGACCACGACGCCCCTGTATGCGTCGTACTGGCTGTCGAAGATAAGGGCGCGGAGCGGCGCGTTCTCGTCGCCGCCGGGAGGCGGGACTCTGGCGACGATATCCTCAAGCACCGCCTCGATATTTATCCCCGCCTTCGCGCTTATCTCCGGCGCGTCCATCGCCTCGATGCCGATAACGTTTTCTATCTCCTCCTTGACCCTTTTCGGGTCTGCGGCGGGAAGGTCTATCTTATTCAGCACGGGCAGTATCTCAAGGTCGTGCTCCGCGGCAAGATATGTGTTTGCGAGAGTTTGAGCCTCGACGCCCTGAGCCGCGTCCACAACAAGGACGGCGCCCTCGCAGGCGGCGAGAGAGCGGCTGACCTCATAGCCGAAGTCCACGTGACCCGGCGTGTCGATGAGGTTGAGCACGTAGCTTTCGCCGCTCGCCGACCTGTAGTCAAGGCGGACGGCGCGGGCCTTTATCGTTATCCCGTGCTCCTTCTCGAGGTCCATGCTGTCCAGAAGCTGGTCGCTCATCTCCCTTTCGGAGACTGCGCCGCAGAGCTCTATGAGTCTGTCGGACAGGGTCGATTTCCCGTGGTCTATATGGGCGATTATCGAAAAATTTCTGATTTTGGATTTATCTGTCATTATTCCGTCCTCTTAGAATTGATAAATACGGTATCCGCATAGGCCGCGAGGTCGTGTATCCTCGCCATAAGCCCCTCGACCTCATCGCCGTCGCCCCTGCGCTCCACTCTGCCCAGCACATAATCCGCGCTTACTCCGTAGTAATCGCATATCTTGCACACAAAGTCGAGCCTCGGCTCGCGCAATCCGTTTTCATAATGGCTCAAAAGCGCCTGACTGATGCCGAGATCGGCGGCCGCCTGACGCTGGCTTATCTTTCTGTCGCTGCGAAGCTCGCTCAGAGCCTCCGAAAAGCTCCTCATATAACCGCCTCCTTGCCTCCGCGCTATATTACATAATGTATTATACGGGGGGATTCCGTTTTTGTAAAGGTCTCAATCCTTCTTTATATGACCCGTCGCAACTTTTCCGCCCGATCTGAAGAGGTCTCCCATCACCTTGATGAGCTCCTTCTGTTTCTCCTTCGGCAGCCCTCGCATCCCCAGAGCGAGAGACTCCGCCGTTTTCCGCTTGTTCTCTCCGAGGTCTCGAAAGCTCTCAGCTCCCGTTGAATCGAGCACGGAAAACACCGTGCCTACGGCGGAGGAACGGGTCTCCTCGTCCAGCGCGGAGAGCCATGACTTTACCGTCTCTCCGAGGAATGCGCTGACCTCCGTCTGCTCGCCGGGAACGAAAGCGTTTCTCTCCACCTGCCAGGAAAAGCCGTCGTGCTGCCTTACGCCGGACGCAGAGCTCTTCACCACCTTCCGTCTTGACGCAGTTGACAGCAGCACGCCTATAGCCGAGGACTCCGGGATTATGCTGATTATCCTCGGAGCTATCTCTCTGTAGCCTGCGCTCTCCGTCACCTCGTCGAGAAAGCCCGGTCCGTCGTTTGAGTATATCTCAGTTATTCTTTTTTTCGTCTCGGCAGATGAGAAGGCTGCGGCGTAAACCGCGAAATTCCCGCCCTTTGAGTGACCGCCGACTCTCAGCTCTCCCTTTGTTCCCGAGGCCGCCGCATCAAGATATCGGGCTGCTGCAAGCTGACCGCCCGTGCCGCTCTTATAGCTCATTTCAAAATCCTCGCGCCAGCCGACAAAGCTCCCGTCCGTGCCTCGGAAGGAGATATAGCTGCTTCCGTCGCCGAGGGAAGCTGTGATCGCGGCGAACTGCTCGCCCTGAGCCGGGTCTGTGCTGCTCACGCAGCGGGACAGTCCGGCGTTTTTGAATCTTTCGCCGCCCGCCATCTCGCGGAGCATATAGGGGCAGAGCGCAGAGAAGGTGATTTTCGCCGACCTCTCCTCCGGCGGATAGAGAGCGAGATACTCCTCCGCCGCCCGCCATAGCGGAATTTCTGTTCCGTCCGACGGCACTATCCCCTCGAATTTCATATAGCTCAGCTCGGCGAGAATGAGATTGTCCACCTCGCCGAACGGATCCGCCGAAAAAGGCACGTCCCCGCGCCAGATAAGATAATCAATAATGTCCGCCATAACAAAACCCCCCGGCAGTTATATCCTTAGGGATATTATACCACCGGGAGGTCTTTTTGTTAACCTGTTTTATCAGTCTTCAAGAGCCGCGTCTATCGCAGAATAAAGCTCTTCATAGGTCTCGAAGGCGGGAATGTGCGGATATTTCTCCTTTATCTCCTCCGTCGTTCTGAAGAGAAAGCCTTTTTTGCCCTCCTCTATCATCGCAAGGTCGTTGTAGCTGTCGCCCGCGGCTATCGTGTTGAAGCCGACGGACTTGAGTGCCCTGACGGTCGAGAGCTTGGAGTTCGCGACCCGCATTTTGAAGCCCTTTATCATTCCGTCCTCTCCGACGGTGAGGCTGTTGCAGAACAGAGTCGGCCAGCCGAGCTTTTTCATAAGAGGCTTCGCAAACTGCGAGAAGGTATCGCTTATTATGACCGCCTGAGTGCGCTCGCGCAGCCTGTCGAAAAACTCGCGAGCGCCCGGAAGCGGCTCTATCGTGTCGATGACGGCCTGTATCTCCTTTAATCCGAGGCCGCGCTCTCTGAGTATGCCGATGCGCCAATTCATAAGCTTATTGTAATCCGGCTCGTCGCGCGTCGTGCGGCGCAGCTCCGGAATGCCCGAGGCCTCCGAGAAGGCTATCCATATCTCCGGAACGAGGACTCCCTCGAGATCAAGGCATACAAGATCCATTTCATCAGCTCCAAATACTGTTTTTCAATAAAGTATCACATATTGTCCCGCGTTTCAAGCTTTAATTTGCCCGGCCTTTATGAGTCAGGCAAGGCAGGAGTAAGTAGAAGCGAAAGGGCCGTACTTTGCCGGGCTGAAAATTCCGACGCCCTCCAGTA
>CACXBO010000178.1 GCA_902765975.1 Oscillospiraceae bacterium | reverse complement strand
GTCGATAAGATAGCCCTCGAGCTGAGGCTCTGTCTCTCTGATATGCTTCAGAAGCGCCCTGTGATAATCGGGTATAAGGTTTTCCTTCCCCGCCCGCGAATAGAAATCGCAATAGGCGCACTTGCCCGCGCAGAATGGTATATGTATGTATATGCCGAGCCTTTTTGACCTATCCAACCCGCAACACCTCGATATCTTTTCTCCTGTGTTTCTTCTATAATATAATAAAATCCGGCTTTTTTCAATATCCAAGACTTTACCAAAATCTTCTTTACTTTTGCGCCGTTTTTTTGTATAATCAGAAGTAAAAGAAAATAAATAAAATATGGAGGTCAAAACTATGAAAAAATGGCTCTGCCCTGTTTGCGGCTATATCCATGAGGGCGACACTCCCCCCGAGTTCTGCCCCGTCTGCAAGGTCCCCGGCTCACGCTTCTCCGAGGTCAAGGGCGAGATAAAGCTCGCTGCCACCCACGAATACGGCATATACGACAAGACCGTTAAGAACAACCCCGACGTTTCCGACGAGGACAAGGCCTATATCCTCGAGCAGCTCAAGGCAAACTTTACCGGCGAGTACTCCGAGGTCGGTATGTACCTCTGCATGGCGCGCATCGCCCACCGCGAGGGCTATCCCGAGGCAGGTCTCTATTGGGAGAAGGCCGCCTTTGAGGAGGCCGAGCACGCCGCCAAGTTCGCCGAGCTGCTCGGAGCCGAGCTTGAGCCCAATATGACCGACTCCACCAAGAAGAACCTCGCGTGGCGCGTCGACTGCGAATACGGCGCCGTCAAGGGCAAATTCGACCTCGCCGCCTGCGCGAAGAAGAACGGCCTCGACGCCATCCACGACACCGTCCACGAAATGGCCCGCGACGAGGCCAGACACGGCAAGGCTCTCGAGGGACTTCTCAAGAGATACTTCAAATAATAAGCTTTAATAATCAAAGCGCCGCCGGGTGACCGGCGGCGCTATTTGTTCATTTATTTATTTACGCCGTGACGGTCAGTTCCCCGAGCTTCGACGCTATATAGCTCTCGACCTCGTGCTTTCCGATTCCGAGAGCGACGGCGAGTTCTCCGTAGAGCATATCCTCCGCGCGCTTCATAAAGCGCTCGTCTATCTGCCCGAGCTTCTTGCCCTTCTCGGCGGCAAGCTGACGCTTTTTATACACAGCCTTGATCAGCTTCACAAGCTCCATGCAGTCGTGGCGCTGCAGCCGCTCCTGATAGTGCTCGGAGAGGAAACGTATGTTCCTGTTGTCGCAGATCTCCGCCTCCGCGGACGGGATGTCCACTATGAGCGCCTCCGCCTCCTCGCGCGTTATGACCGGACGCATAAAAGCCTTTGAATCGACGGGCGAATATATCCTGCCCGTCCTGTAGATAGGCTGAAGCGTGTAGTAAGTCCTCTCTCCGGCCGCTCCTCGCACGTCGGGAACTCCTATCTCCTCAATGCGGCAGACTCCCTCTCCCGAATAAATAACGAGCTCTCCGACCTTATACATAAATAATCACCCCGTGTATGCGCAAAAAGCCGTCATCCGTCTCTTATCAGTATATATAATATCATATTGTTCGGAAAAAGGTAAGTTACATTTTTGTAATTATTGACTATTCACGGCTGCTTCAGCCCTTTTTCTGCTCCTCTTCCTCCAGTTTCTTTATCGGGACGGTAACGTCCACACCGTTGAAGCCTTCGCCCATTATCTCGTTCGTTGCAAAGAGAGTGACGAATGCGTCGGGCGCATACTCGCGGATTATATCCTTCATATCGTATATCTGGCGGCGGGAGACGACGACCATGAGCATATTCCTCTCCTCGTTTTTATACATGCCTTTTACTGGGATGAGGGTCACGCCTCTGTCTATCTTCTCCCAAATTTTATCCGCTAATATCTTTGGGTCCTGCTTGGTGATGACCTCGAAGGTATAGGCTCTGTTGAAGCCGTTTATCATTGCGTCGGTCACATAGCCGCAGAGAGCGATGCATATACCTGCGTAGATCGCGCCCTCAAGGTCTTTGAATGCAACTACGGAGAGGGCGATGACGACAACGTCCACGATGATAACGAAGGCGCCGAGGCTTAGAACCCGGAACTTCGTTACGAGGAGCCTTCCGAGCAGGTCGCTGCCCGAGCCGGAGACTCTTCCCCTTACGAGGACGGCGGCGGCGAGGCCGTATGTAATGCCGCCGCAGGCGGCGGCCATGAGCTTGTTCTCCGTCACGTTCGGGAGAAAGTTGAAAAGGTCGGTAAAAAGCGAAAAGGCGATGGTAGAGAGGAGAGCCGAGAGGGTGTATTTAACCCCCTGAACGACGAAAGACCAGATAAAAACCGGTATTGAAAGAATAAGCACCACGGTACCGACGCTTATCTGAGGCACGAAATGGTTAACCACGAGGCCGAGGCCCCCAAAGCCGCCCGCCGCTATGTTGTTCGGCGCGAGGAAGAGGTTAAAGCCCAGCGCGTAGATCAGATTG
>CACXBO010000177.1 GCA_902765975.1 Oscillospiraceae bacterium | reverse complement strand
GGGCAGGTTTCAAAGCTCGACTTGGCAATCACGAGCTCCTCCATCTCGCCCGGCGTCATAATGCGCTTCTTTATCCTGCGGATAAGCTTTCCGTCGTAATAAACCGCAAGGTACTTATCCTTTATTATATCGCCGACTCTGAACCTGACGGTTATCTTATCCTCCATGGTTTCCGGGTCGATGCGCTGCGGCACGGTATAACGGATTCCTCCCGCTGTCTTCAGTTCGGCGTAGCGCTTTGCCGCCTCTGCGCCGTTCTTTATATACTCAGCAGCCATGCTTCCGGCTCTGGCCGCCTCCTGTGATACGAAATCGACAAGGTCGTGTACGTGGAGCACGTTTCCCGCGGCAAATATGCCGGGAATGCTGGTCTCCAGACTGTCGTCAACCTCGGGGCCTCCGGTTATTCGGCTGAGCTTAACTCCCGCCGACTTGGAGAGCTCGTTCTCGGGTAGCAGTCCGCACGAGATGAGAAGCGTGTCGCATGAATAATACTCCTCCGTTCCCGGTATCGGCTTTCTGTCCGGACCCACCTCGGAGATCGTGACTCCCGTCACTCTCTCCTTTCCGTGGATGCAGGTCACGGTATGGCTGAGCTTAAGTGGAATCCCATAGTCGTTCAGGCACTGTACGATATTTCTTTTTAATCCGCCGGAATATGGCATGAGCTCGGCAACGACCTTGACCTTCGCCCCTTCGAGCGTCATTCTTCGCGCCATGATAAGGCCGATATCGCCGGAGCCGAGAATAACGACCTCGCGTCCTACCGAAAAGCCCTCAATATTCATAAGCCTCTGCGCCGTACCCGCGGTATATACTCCGGCGGGACGGAAGCCCGGAAGCCCGAGAGCTCCGCGCGGTCTCTCACGGCAGCCCATACAGAGGATAACCGCTCCCGCCTTAACTGTAACCGCGCCCTCCTCGGAATTTACGTAGGTCACTTCGCGCTCCGGTGAAATGTCCGCGACTATGGTCCTGAGCTTTATAGGTATGCCAAGCTCTCGGACGCGGTCGATAAACCTTTCCGCGTATTCAGGACCGGTGAGCTCCTCCTTGAAGGTGTGAAGTCCGAATCCGTTGTGTATGCACTGGTTGAGTATGCCGCCCGGTCGCTCGTCGCGTTCGAGAATCAGAACGTCTTCGACTCCCGCCTCTCTCGCGCTTACGGCGGCGGCAAGTCCGGCTGGACCTCCGCCGATTATTATAACGTCATGATATTCCATCATTCCGCCTCCTTTACAAGAAGCTCAGAACCCGGTCTGTTCTTTGTGACCTCTTCCGGCGCGATGTTGAGTTCTCTCGCAAGAAGTTCCATTGCTCTCGGCGTGCAGAAGCCCGCCTGGCAGCGCCCCATTCCCTGACGGACACGGCGCTTTATTCCGTCCATGCTCCTTGCGCCCAGAGTGCGGCGGATGGCGTCGAGTATCTCGCCCTCTGAAATGCTCTCGCAGCGGCATACGATAGTTCCGTATTCCGGACGCTCAGCGATGAGCTTAGCTCTCTCCTTAGGACTGAGCTTTGCGACCTGAGGGATTCCCTTTCTGGTCTCGATAAAGCTCTCCTTCTTCTCAGCGCCAAGTCTTTCGGAGATAAGGGAGGCCATATACTCGCCGATGGCGGGAGATGAAGTGAGACCCGGAGACTCTATAGCGGCAGCGTTGAAGAAGAATTCCGCGTCTTCCGCCTCGCCGAGGATGAAATCGTGATGCTCCTCATGGGCTCTGAGTCCGGAGAAGCCGGTTATCGCCTTGTTGTACGGAACGGAAGGTACGGAGAGGAGAGCTCTGCGCTTAATATCCTCTATGCCCTCCGCCGTTGTCTCTGTATCCTCTTTGTCTTCGATATCCTGCGCGTTAGGACCGACAAGAAGGTTGCCGTGCGCCGTCGGAGTTACGAGAACGCCTTTTCCGAGCCTGGTCGGGAGCTGGAATATCGTGTGGCTTACGAGGTCGCCGACCTCTCTGTCCATAAGGACGTATTCACCGCGTCTCGGGATTATGGTAAAGTGCTTTTCGGACACCATATCGTTTATCTTATCGGAATAGACTCCCGCCGCGTTTACTACTGCTCTCGCGGTCAGGTCGCCATTCTCCGCCCTGACGACATATCCTCCGTCAGTCTTTTCGATGCTCTGCACGGCGTTAAGGAATGAAAACTCAACTCCGTTATCCGCCGCGTTCTCCGCAAAGGCTATAGTTATGCCGAAGGGGCAGACTATTCCGGCGGAGGGAGACAGCAGCGCGCCAGCGACCTCCTCCGAAAGGGCCGGCTCAAGCTCTCTCGCCTCGTCTCCGGTGAGAATTGACAGATCGTTAACTCCGTTTGCTTCGCCTCTCTTTTTAAGCGCCTCAAGCCCCGGAAGGTCTGATTCCGAAAACGCGAGCACCATCGAACCGTTTTCCCTGTAGGTAAAGTCAAGCGTCTTGGAGAGCTCTCTGATCATTGCGGCGCCTTTTACGTTCATGCGCGCCATCAAAGTTCCCTCCTTTGCGTCAAATCCGCCGTGGACGATGCCGGAGTTCGCCTTCGAGGTACCCGAGCAGACGTCCTCCTCCTTCTCGAGAACTATCGTTTTGAGCTTATATCGAGCAAGCTCTCTGGCAATCGCGCAGCCGGTTACTCCTGCGCCGATTACCACTACGTCATACTGTGTCATTTTCTTCCTCCTGTGCCCAGAATATTGCGGTTTTTATCGCTTTTTTCCATCCCTTGAGCAGCTTTCTTCTCTGTTCAATAGGAATCGACGGTACAAACTCATGCTCGCAAGCCCAATTTTTCTTTATCTCTTCCCTGTCCTTCCAGTAGCCTACCCTCAGTCCGGCGAGATATGCGGCTCCTAGCGCAGTAGTCTCTATGCAGCGCGGTCTTTCGATATGTACGCCGGAAATATCTGACTGGAACTGCATAAGGAAGTTGTTTGCGCTCGCCCCGCCGTCGACTTTGAGCGTCGAGAGGCTCAGCCTCGATTCCTCCTTCATTGCGGAGAGAAGATCGTTCATCTGATAGGCAAGGCTTTCGACCGTCGCCCTGATAAAATGATCCTTCGATACTCCGCGCGTCAGACCCACTATCGTGCCCCTCGCGTACTGCTCCCAGTAAGGAGCGCCCATACCGGAAAAAGCAGGGACTATATAGACTCCGCCGGAATCGGGAACCGCCTCGCAGTAGGTCTGAGACTGGGGTGAAGAACGTATCATTCGCATCTCATCGCGCAGCCACTGGATCGCAGCGCCGGCGACAAAAACGCTGCCCTCAAGCGCGTAGTTGACTCTGTCCTCCTCTCCGGCGGCTATAGTGGTCAGAAGTCCCTTCTTGGAATGAACGGGCTCGTAACCTGTGTTCATAAGCATGAAGCCTCCGGTCCCGTAGGTGCTCTTTACGTCGCCCGGATTGAAACCGCACTGGCCGAAGAGAGCCGCCTGCTGGTCGCCTGCAGCGCCGCAGATCGGTATCGCGCCGCCGAATCTCTCCGTCTCGCCGAAGTAACTTGAGGAGGGACGCACCTCCGGAAGCAGTGAGGCTGGAATACCGAAATAGTCGAGTATCTCCTCATCCCAGCAAAGCTTGTGGATATCGAAAAGCATCGTTCTTGACGCATTGGTATAGTCAGTCGCATGGACCTTTCCCTCCGTCAAATTCCAGATAAGCCATGAATCGACGGTCCCGAAGCGAAGCTCGCCGCGATTTGCCCGCTCCCTTGCTCTGGGAACGTTTCTCAGTATCCACGCTATCTTGCTCGCGGAAAAATACGCGTCGGGAACAAGCCCGGTCTTCTCCTGGATATATCCGGAAAGGCCGTCGGACTTCAGCCTGTCGATTATATCCGAGGTCCTGCGGCATTGCCACACTATGGCGTTGTAGACCGGACGCCCGGTTTTTGCGTCCCATATGACCGTCGTCTCGCGCTGATTCGTTATTCCGATAGCGACTATATCCTCCGGCCTTGCGTCGACCTTCTGTAGAGCCTCCATTGTAACGCCCATCTGCGACGACCATATCTCCATCGGGTCGTGCTCCACCCATCCTGGTTTGGGAAAAATCTGACGGAATTCTCTCTGCTGGGAGCTTATTATCTCGCCTCTCTTATTGAATACAATTGCGCGAGAGCTCGTAGTTCCCTGATCCATTGCAATAACGTACTTCCCATTTCCCATAGCGTTACCTCCGGATAATCAGCTTTGTACACATTATACCATTATACGGGATTTTTTCAACCCATTTTTGTCAATGGTATTGTGTTATGGTACAAATGATAGGTGACAAATAAAGAAGGAAATTCAACTCGAACATGGTAAGATATAGC
>CACXBO010000176.1 GCA_902765975.1 Oscillospiraceae bacterium | reverse complement strand
GACGGCAAGAGCCTTTACATACACGTTCCCAAGGAAGAGCTTTCGGTATCCGAAAACTTCCTCAGAATAGTCAGGAAGGACAAGAGCTACACCCGCGAGGAGGCTCTCCTGCTCGATATCATGCTTATGCTCCACGCGGAGCACGGCGGCGGAAACAACTCCGCCTTTACCTGCCGCGTCCTCTCCTCCTCCGGCACCGACACCTATTCCGCCATCGCGGGAGCAGTCGGTTCACTGAAGGGTCCGCTCCACGGCGGCGCTTCAAAAAAGGTCATGGATATGTTCAACGACCTCAAG
The DNA here is from genome assembly GCA_902765975.1 of Oscillospiraceae bacterium. Taxonomy (GTDB): domain Bacteria; phylum Bacillota; class Clostridia; order Oscillospirales; family Oscillospiraceae; genus RUG626. The sequence goes on along the minus strand of CACXBO010000176.1, from coordinate 3,121 downwards.
GCGAACGTAAAGGACGTGAAGGACGACGCCGAGGTATCCTATTACCTCGAAAAGCTGCTTAGCGGCGAGGCGTTCGACCGCTCCGGCAAGATCTACGGCCTCGGCCACGCAGTTTATACGATGTCCGACCCAAGAGCTGAGGCGCTCAAGAAATACGCGCAGAAGATGGCCGAGAGCACCGGAAAGCTCGACGACTTCCTGCTTATGGAGACTATCGAGCGGCTCGGTATCCCGATGATAATGGATAAAAAGGGCAAGTCTCTGCCCATCTGCGCCAACGTCGATATGTACTCCGGTCTCGTTTACACCATGCTCGGCATACCGGAGGATCTGCTGACTCCCCTTTTCGCAATCGCAAGGATCGCCGGCTGGTGCTCGCACAGGATCGAAGAGGTTCTGACCGGCGGCAGGATAATCCGCCCCGCCTACAGAAGCGTGGCAAAAAAGCAGATATACGTTCCAATGGAAAACAGGAAATAAGCAGTTCGCTCAGGGCGGTCCCAAATGGGCCGCCCTTTTTCTTGACTTTGAAAAGGGCTTCGATTAAAATGAATACATAAATTATATAAAGAGGTGCGGATATGAAATCCAAAGTATTTTTCACAAGAGAAATCACCCCTGAAAAAATGATCGAGCTCTATCGCCTCCTCGAAAACCCCCTCCCCGGCCGCGTCGCGGTCAAGCTCCATTCAGGCGAAAAGGGCAACCAGAACTTCCTGCGCCCGGATTTTATGAAGCCGATTATCGAGGAGGTTTGCGGCACTGTCGTCGAGTGCAACACGGCATACGGCGGAGAGCGCAACACAACCGCAAAGCACGAAAAGCTTATCGAGTATCACGGCTGGTCCAAGCTGTTTAAGGTCGACCTTATGGACGCAGAAGGACCCGATCTTGCTGTTGAAATACCCGACGGAAAGGCGATAAAGGAAAACAGACTCGGGAAGAACATAAAAAACTACGATTCAATGCTCGTTCTCTCTCACTTCAAGGGTCACCCGATGGGCGGGTACGGAGGAGCTCTCAAGCAGCTCTCAATAGGCTGCGCTTCCTCTGCGGGAAAGAGCCTCATCCATTCGGCGGGAACGACGGACGATCAGTATATCCTCTGGGACAACTGCGCTCCTCAGGATAAGTTCCTCGAGGCTATGGCAGACGCGGCGATGAGCGTCGTCCGCCTCTTCGGAGGGAACATGGCTTTTATAAACGTAATGAAAAACATAACCGTCGACTGCGACTGCTGCGCTGTGGCCGAGGACCCCTGTATGAGAGATATCGGCATCCTCGCCTCACTCGATCCCGTTGCGATAGACCAGGCGTGCATAGACCTTATCTACGCCGCAACGGACGATCCCGGTCAGGCGCACTTCCTCGAGAGGGTCGAGTCCCGTCACGGGATACACACGATCGAGGCCGCGGGCGAGCTCGGCTTTGGCAGCCGCGAATATGAGCTTATAGCTGTCGATTGATCACTCGGGCGTGTACTGCCCGTCCTTTCCAGGTGGTATATATGAATAAAACGGAACTGCTCCGCTCAATGCGCCTTTTCCTCTTCGATATGGACGGGACTCTGTATCTCGGCGACGAGCTATTCCCGTTCACGAAGCCGCTTCTCAGAGCTATCCGCGATAGGGGCGCAAGGTATCTCTTCATGACGAACAACTCCTCAAAAAGCGTTGAGGACTACGTTAAAAAGCTCGAAAGGCTCGGAATAAGCTCAACGAGAGACGATTTCATCACCTCTTCTCAGGCTACGGCGTATTATCTTCACCGCAACCTCGAGGGAAAACGCCTCTACGTCGCCGGAACGGAGAGCCTTAAAGCCGAGCTGAGGCGCGAGGGCTTCCCGCTCACGGAGAAGCTCGATGAGGTCGAGGCCATTATACTGGGCTTCGATACAGAGCTGACCTTCAAAAAGCTCTGGGACGTGAGCTGGCTGCTCACTAAGCGCCCGGATTTGCCGTATATAGCGACGAATCCTGACCTTGTCTGCCCTACCGAGTTCGGCTATGTTCCGGACTGCGGCTCGGTAACGGTCATGATAAAAAATGCGACAGGACGTCTCCCCCTCGTGATCGGCAAGCCCTCGCCTTTGATGCCGGAGCTCGCCGTCGAGAGGCTCAAGGTTAAGAAATCCGAGGCCTGCGTCGTGGGAGACAGGATCTATACGGACGTTAAAAGCGGGCTGAACGCAGGCATAACGGGCATACTCGTTATGAGCGGTGAGACGGACGAGGAGATACTTCGCTCAAGTCCCGATAAGCCCGACCTCGTTCTGAGGGACGCCGGGGAGATTTTGAGCGCCTTGAGCCTATAACACTTTACAAAATGAGAATAGCGGTGTAATATATAGAAAACAACGCCGTTATTCTCGTTTTTTTGTGCAAAACGGCGGAAGGGAGCTGCTTTATGGCAAAAAACAAAAGCGTTCAACCCGGCGGTCTGAAGCTCAACTATAGGCGCACCGCGCTCATAGGCTTCGCGTTCTTCGGCATTCTGCTTCTTTGGCAGGTATACGACTCATGGTGCCCCACCTTCCTCACCGATATCTTCGCCAAGGCTATGCACGGTATAAACTCGGCGGAGCTCAAGGCGAGCGGAAACACCGCCGCAATACTTGAGGTGCAGTGGCTCGTCGGCATCGTTATGGCGTGCGACAATCTCGCGGCTCTCATACTGCTGCCTATCTTCGGCTCATTGTCAGACAGGACCAAAACGCCCATAGGAAAGCGTATGCCGTACATACTTGCAGGAACTCTCGTCTCCGCCGTCGCATTTCCCTTCATTCCCCTCTTCTATCACAACAACAATATAGTCGGCATGATAATTATGATGGCGATAGTGCTCATATTTATGATGATGTACCGCAATCCCGCCGTCGCCCTTATGCCGGATATAACGCCAAAGCCTCTCAGGGCGAAGGCAAACGGTATCATAAACATTATGGGCTATCTCGGCGGCGCCTTCGCCACCGTACTCGGCATCTTCCTTAAGCTCTCCGACTATATAACGAAGGAGAGAAACCTCCTCATTATCGAGATCCCCTTCGTTATCGCATCTATACTCATGGTCATCTCCGCCTTCGTGCTCTTCGCTACTATAAAGGAGAACAAGCTCCACGAGG
>CACXBO010000175.1 GCA_902765975.1 Oscillospiraceae bacterium | reverse complement strand
GGAAAACTCTCTCCGACCTTGCCGCGGTCTTCGGAAGCGAGCGGCGCATCTCCCTCGTGCGCGAGCTGACGAAGATACACGAGGAGGTCATACGCACCACCCTCGGCGAAGCAGTCGGGCTTTACTCCGAAGCTGAGCCCAAGGGCGAATTTGTCCTCGTCGTCGAGGGCGCTTCCGAGGAGAAGGGCGCGGAGATAAGCCTCGAGGAGGCTGTCCGCCTCGTTCTCGCGGAGTGTGAAAAGGGCTCTCCGCTTAAGCTTGCGGCAAAAGAGGTCTCAGCGCGCTGCGGCATCGCAAAAAGCGTTCTCTACAATGAAGCCGTGAAAAGAAGGGACTAATCGAAGACTCTCTGCAAGCTGCCGTCATCGCGCCATAAAATCTAAAATAATCTCCCCGACCTTTTAGCCGGGGAGATTAATTTATTGTTTCTTTTTCTTCAGCAGTATCAGTGCGGCAATACCGCAGACCGCAACCGCAGCAAGCGCTATCCAGAGTGCAGTTAGCCTTTCGTCACCGGTATCGGGGATAATATCAAGGGCGTCCTCTCCGTCGCCTATCGTCTCTTCCTCTTCCGGTTTCTCAACCGGTTTCCCGACCGGCTCCTCGACCGGTTCCTCGACCGGCTCCTCGACCGGTTCCTCGACAGGCTCCTCGACAGGCTCCTCGACAGGCTCCTCAACCGGCTCTTCAACCGGTTCCTCAACCGGTTCCTCGACAGGCTCCTCGACAGGCTCCTCGACAGGCTCCTCGACAGGCTCCTCGACAGGCGCAGGCGGAACGGGAATCGTGGAGACTGTCAGGGTCACCGACGCGCTCTTACCGCTTTCCGGGTCGGTTGCAGTTACCGTGACCTCTCCGTCGCTGACCGCTCTTGCGATAATGCTGACCGGCTCTGCGCCATCCGCTTCTCCGCTTCCGCTTCCTCCGCTGCTGTCGCTTCCTGTGACAAGCTCGACCTTGCCCTCGCCCTCCTGAGTCCACTCTATCTCGCCGAGATCGGCGTTCTCGGGCTCACAGGTAAGGGTGAGCAGCGTCTCACTCGGAGATGCGTTTGTGTATATCTCGGCTCTATCAGCCGCAAGAGTCAGAGAATCTGCAAGTATGATCGGGTCTCCGAAGGTATACTTCCCGTTTTCATCCAGATCGACGCAGACCTTCTCAAAATCCGCTCTGAAGGGATAGGCGGTATAATCCTTAGCCGGGTCGACGAAAACTCCGTTATATATCACAGGCTTTATATTCGACGGATAGGTCTCGTCAATATAGATCGCCTTCGCCGGGCTGAAGCCCGCCTTGCCTATAAACGTGCCGTTATATACTGTAACGGATACCACGCTCTCCTGCTCTGCGGAATGGCGGTTCACGTTTGAGATACCGAGAGCCGCTGCTCCCTCGAAGGTGCCTCCGTTAATTATTACCTCGCAGGGAGAGTTGTAATATGATGAAATATAAAGTCCGGCCCCGCCGCAGGCTGTGTAGGGGCAGCCGCCCCTGTAGCCTCCCACATAGGTGTCGGACGTGCCGCGCAAGGTCACGCCCTCGTTTATTGTAAGCTTGCTTCCCGTAACGTCAACGCCCGTTCTTCCCACTATGGTAAGGTTGCCGGAAAGAGTAACGTCCGCACCGCCGTAGATAACGAGCGCAGTTCCGTCGTAGCCGGAATAAGCCGGCTCTGTTCCGTCCGTCCAGTTGATGCTTCCTCCGGTAAATTTGGCAACGGAATTCCCCGTGATAAAAACGCCGTTGTATCCCATGGATAAAGGACCGGAAGACCTTGTTATGATCCCTGCGCTTTCGAGATAAGCTCCGTTGGAAACGCTGAGGGCTGACTGCGATGTGCTTTCAAGAATAACTCCGCTTTGTATAATTAGTCTGGCGCCTTCTCCGCTGACTTGAATGTATCTTGCGTTTTTGAGCTTTCCGCCTTCAGTCCCCGTGCTTGCGAGCGTTAGTTCTCCGTTCGACACGTTGAAATAAAACTCACCGCTGAGCGTATGCCCGCGCAGATCAAGCGTAATGGCTCTTCCGTCTGTCAGCTCAACACTACCGTCATAGCCGCCGTTATACTCCGCGTCGGCGAGAAGCTCTACGGTCTGTCCGTCCGCCGCCGCATTCATCGCCTCCCTGAAATCTGAGAAGGTTTCGCCCGTCTCCTTTATTCCGAATGCCTCGCCATCGGCAAAAGCAGATAAAGAGAGAGCGCTTATGCATATCAAAAGCGCGATCAGCGCAGCGATTACTCTTCTTTTTTTCCCGTTCATCGTGTTTACCCCGTTTCCTTATGTGTAATTTGCCTTTCTTTAAAATATGCTCTTCATTGCAGTGTTTGTATGTTGCTTTGATCAGCCTCAAGGAAAGCTCGCCCGGGCACGCGCCTGGGCGAGCTTTCCTTGACTTAAATGCAGAGTATTACTCGTTGTAGAGCGCGATGAGCTTCTTGAGGTGCTCGTAACGCTCCTTCGCTGTATCCTCGTTCTTCTTGAAGAGGACCTCGGCGCGATCCGGGAACTCGCGGGTAAGTCTGGAGTAGCGAGCCTCGTTCATGAGGAACTCCTGATATCCGCCTGCGGGCTCCTTGGAGTCGAGGGAGAACTTCTTTCCGTCGGGAGCTGCGGGGTTGAAGCGGAACAGGTTCCAGTAGCCGCACTTGACAGCCTTGTCCATTTCCTTCTGGCAGTTGG
>CACXBO010000174.1 GCA_902765975.1 Oscillospiraceae bacterium | reverse complement strand
TCTTTACAAGCCATAACGGGTGGCTGTATTCAACGGAGAGCTTTTCCTCGCGCGTCCCGGCTATTATCTCAGGAAGCTCTTCGGCCTTTGCGGGAAGCTTTCTCAGTATCGCGTTCACCGCCGGTTTGGCTTTCTTTTTGGACAGACCGACCGCCTCGGAAACCGCGGCGTGAGCCGGAACTCTGTCGAGAAACCAGAGCTGGTATGCGCTCATACGCAGGATATCAAGCGTTTCCGCATCGAAAAAGATCTTTTTTCTGCAGGAATACAGCTCTATATAATAGTCGAGGAAGGCCTCGTTTTCAAGCACTCCGTTCACTATCCTGCCTGCAAGGGCGAGGTCCCTGTGTGAAAGCTCCTCTCTTTCGGAGATATTCGAGAGCGACATCTCCGGCCTTGCCCCGCGCCTTCTGTACTGCTGAAGAGCCTTCAATGCCGCCTCTCTCGCCGTTACTGACATATCGGGTGACCTCTCAGATAATCCGCGGCTCTCATTCTCTTTCCGCCCGGAGCTGACAGCTCGGTTAAATAAACCACGCCGTCCCGGCAGGCGACTCCGATCCCGCGTTTGTCAGCGGAGACGATCGTACCCGGTGCTGCGGAAACGCTCTCCTGCTCGTAGTCCGCCCTGTATATCTTAAACCGCACTCCGCACAGCTCGGCTGTCGCTACTGGCCACGGGTCCATTCCGAGAATATGCGAAACAACAAGTCTTCCCGGCTTATTCCAGTCTATCTGTGCAAGCTCCTTTGTGAGCGGAGGCGCGTAGGTCGCAAGGCTGTGATCCTGCGGTCTTCTCTCCGCAGTTCCGTTCTCAATCGAGCGCACTGTCTCGCAGATAAGCTCCGCGCCGAGAACGGAAAGACGCTCGAAAAGCTCTCCCGAGGTCTCGTTCTCAAGGATATCCGTCTCCTTTGCGGCGATGATATCTCCCGCGTCCATTTCGGTCGCAAGGTACATTGCCGTAACGCCGGTCCTTTTCTCTCCGTTTATAACCGACCACTGGATAGGTGCGGCTCCGCGGTACTTTGGAAGCAGAGAGCCGTGGATATTAATCGTTCCGAATTTCGGGTACTCCAGTATATCGTCCGGAATAAGCCTGCCGTAAGCCACTACCGCAATAAGCTCCGGGTCAAGCTCGCGCACTATCGAGAAAGCCGTTCCGTCGCGCAGCCTGCTAGGCTGGAAAACGGGAGTTCCGTGCTCCTCCGCAAGCAGCTTGACCGGCGGCTTCTCCAATATCTGCTTTCTTCCGACCGGCTTATCCGGCTGGGTAAAGGCTCCGACTATCTGAACGCCGTCCATCCCGTAAAGCGCGCTGAGCGACGCCGCGGCAAAATCCGGCGTTCCCATAAAAAGTATTTTCAAGGCGATGTCACTCCGACTTCGTATAGTATTCCTCCATCTCTTCATCAGAGAGGAGCTTCTCGGCAAGCTCTGTGAAGAGATGCCCGTCGAGATGGTCTATCTCATGGCAGAAGCAGCGGGCGGTAAGTCCGGTACCCTCCGCCTCGAACGTCTTTCCGTATCTGTCCTGCGCGCGGACCTTAACGTAGCTCGGGCGCTTTACAAGCCCGAAAACTCCCGGTACGGAGAGGCAGCCCTCCGGTCCCTCCTGCTCGCCCGAGGATTCAACTATCTCGGGATTTATAAGCTCTATTATCTGTTCCTCATTGCTGAGCTCCGTCTTGGACGTGTCCATAACGAGTACGAGCCTGCGAAGCACTCCCACCTGGGGAGCAGCAAGACCGACTCCGTCGGCTTCGAGAAGCGTTTCCCGCATATCGTCAAGCAGGGTATGCAGCCTTCCGTCGAAATCAGTTACAGGACGGCTCTTTTTAAGAAGCAGAGCGTCGCCGTCCTCTCTAATATTGCGAAGCGCCATAAGTTTCTCCTTGTCTCAGTATAGGGGGTCTGCGTCGGCAAAGGCCGCCAGCCCCCTGTATTGTTTATCGTTTGAAAACTCTTTCAGAACGTGGCAGACAGTATCTCTCACTCTTCTGCTATTCTCACAGGCTAAGGTAAGCTTATACCTGTATCTGTTATTCACCTTCGCCACGCCGGCGGGAGAGGGACCGAGTATCTCGGTATTCTCATACCCGGCAAAGTAGTGGCGCAGAGCCTCAAGAATGCTTACAGAACCGCGCAGCACGAGAGTCTCGTCGGTCCCGGATACCGTCACCTCTATAATATCTCTGAACGGAGGGGCTTTCATTATCCTGCGAAGCCCGATCTCGCGCTCGTAAAAACCCGTATAGTCCTGCCCGGAGGCGAGAGCTATTATCTCGTTTTCGGGAGTGAAGGTCTGAATGACCGCTCTCCCCTCCTTGCCGCCTCTGCCGGACCTGCCGATGACCTGCGTAATAAGCGAAAACGTCCGTTCGCCTGCGCG
>CACXBO010000173.1 GCA_902765975.1 Oscillospiraceae bacterium | reverse complement strand
CGGATCCTGCCTCCGGGCAGAGAGACGCTCGGCGCAGCGATAGCGACAGCCCTCTCAAATCTCGTATCTCTCGGCTATTTTATCGTCGTGCTCTTCATACTGAGAAAAAAGACGCGGCTAAGCTTCAGACCGGGACGGGAGATGCTGCGCGAGAGAGTTCCCGCCGAGGTGATGTACGCCGGAATACCCGCCTGCGTTATGACGCTCTTTGAGAACATATCCTACGCTGTGCTCGACAAGCTGATAAGCGCTTACGGAGTCGCCTGTCAGGCGGGAGTCGGAGTGGCGAAGAAGGTCAATATGCTTGCACACTCCATAGTGCGCGGAATAACTCAGGGCGCGCTGCCTCTCATAGCGTATAACTATGCGTCGGGCGACCATAAGCGCATGAAATCGTCTGTCAGGACCGCGGCGGCATACGCCGTAGGCATAGCGTCTCTCTGCATGGGAATAAACCTCTTATTCTCATCGGAGCTGATCTCGATCTTTATTCACACGGAGGACGACAGCCTTAAATTCGGCGTTCAGTTCCTTCGCATACTCTGCGTCGGCGGTCCGTTTTCAGCCTACGCATACACGATAATCTCCTTCTTCCAGGCGGTTGGCGACGGAAGACGCGCCTTCCTGCTTGCAACGTTAAGAAAGGGCTTTCTCGATATCCCCCTCATGCTGATACTCGATCTCATCGTGCCTGTCTACGGAATAGTGGCGGCGACTCCCGCGGCAGACGCCGTGGCGAGCATAACGGCGCTCATAATGTTCCGGCGGTTTTTGAAGAGGCTCGATATCAGAAAGAGAAGGAAATACGATATAATTGAGGGATAAATTATCAGGAGGCGATATAATGAAAAAAATAATAGCGATCATACTCTCCCTTGCGATGATCCTCGCTCTCGCCGCCGGCTGCGCCGAAAAGCCGAAGCCGGATGAGCCTGCGCCCCAACCGCAGCCTCAGGTCGAGCCGACGCCGGAGCCCGAGCCCGAGCCCGAGCCTGAGCCTGAGCCTGAGCCGGTACCGGAGGAGTACACGCTCGAGCGCGAGCCGGGCACGAATCAGCTCACCTTCTACTGGACGAAGGAGGGCGCGGACTACGAGACCTCTGATATGTGGATATGGTACCCCGGCGCCGACGGCCACGGTTATCTCTTCCACCCCTGCGCCTACGGCGGCAAGGTGGTAATAAACGTGCCCGAGGATATCGAGGAGGTCGGCTTCATCGTCAGGACCGGCTGCTCAGACCCGGGCGGAGCGAGCTGGGGCGACGCGACTAAGGACTTCGGCGACGACCGTTTCGCAACTATAGAGGGCGCGTACACCGATATTTATCTTAAATCGGGCGAATCAGCCCAATATTCCAGTACGGATGGAGGAAAAACCTTGCAGGAGCTGAAATTCTTCAATATGGCGGGCATTGTTTCGACCCGCGAGATCAGATATTTTATAACGCCGTCCGCCAAGTTCACGAGCCTTGATGACATCAAGGTTACCTGCGAAGGCAGGGAGATCGCTATCGAGAGCCTTTCGACTCTCGACAACAAGGTGACGACGGGAGTTATCACCGTCGCTGAGGATCTCGACATATCCAAGGCATACGAGGTCGAGCTCAAGGGCTACGGAAAGAGTCCCGCTATCCCCACAGAGATATTCGACTCCGCGGAGTTTATCGAGAATTACACCTACGACGGAGACGACCTCGGAGTATGGTTTGAAAACGGCGAGGCGACCTTCAAGCTCTGGGCTCCGACAGCGTCTAACGTCGTGCTTAATCTCTTCACCGCCGGCGACGGAGTCGAGGCATACGCGAATCTCCCGATGCAGAAGGCGGAGAAGGGCGTATGGCAGCTCGCTATCTCCGACCTGCCCTACGGAATTTATTATACCTACTCCGTAACCACCTCGCTCGGCACTCAGGAGGCCGTCGACCCATACGCGAGATCAGTGGGAGTAAACGGCAACAGAGGTATGGTGATTGACCTTGCCGCAACCGACCCCGAGGGCTTCCGCACAGCGCAGTTCGACGCGCCCATAAAGAGCTATGAGGACGCGATAATCTGGGAGGTACACGTCCGCGACTTCTCGAATATTGAGAACGGCAGCCAGTACCCCGGCAAGTACCTCGCCTTTACCGAGACCGGACTCAAAAACGAGGCGGGAGTTCCGATAGGCGTCGATTATCTCAAGGAGCTCGGCATAACCCACGTACATCTCCAGCCTGTCTACGATTTTGCCACCGTCGATGAGACGAGACTGGACGAGCCGCAGTTCAACTGGGGCTACGACCCGAAGAACTACAACGCACCCGAGGGCAGCTACTCAACCGACCCGTATCACGGCGAGGTCAGAGTGTTTGAATTCAAGCGCATGGTGCAGGCTCTCCACGAGGCGGGCATAGGCGTCGTTATGGATATGGTGTATAACCACACCTTCTCGATCGACTCCTGCCTAAACCGCGTTGTTCCGTATTACTACTATAGATACAACGGTTCCGGCGCACCCTCCAACGGCTCAGGCTGCGGCAACGAGACGGCGTCAAACAGAACGATGTTCCGCAAGTATATGGTCGATTCCCTCGGATACTGGGCGAGCGAGTACCAGCTCGACGGCTTCCGCTTTGACCTTATGGCGCTGCATGACGTTCAGACGATGCAGGAGATAGAGGAGACGGTGCATAAAATAAATCCCAAGGCTCTCATCTACGGCGAGGGCTGGACGGGCGGCACCACCACGCTCAACCCGAACTTACAGGCGAACCAGGCGAACATCCGCAAGATAGTCGCAACGGGCGACGGAATAGGCTCTGTCGCAGTATTCAACGACGCTATCCGCGACGGACTCAAGGGCAGCGTGTTTGATCAGAAGTCCTCGGGTTATATCTCCGGCGCGATAACGAAGACGAACGCAAACAAGACCATATTCGGTATTGCAGGCGGCGTGACTAACGGCGCGAGCTGGAAGGTCGACAACGCTATGATAATCAACTATATGTCCGCGCACGACAACAACACGCTCTGGGACAAGCTCCACTTCTCGAATCCGGACGATTCCGACGAGGTGCTTGCCGAGATGAACCGCTTCGGCGCCGCTATTGTGCTGCTCTCAAAGGGCACTCCGTTCTGGCTCGCAGGCGAGGAGATGCTGAGATCGAAGGACGGCGACGAGAACAGCTATATGAGCTCCGATAAGGTCAACAATATCGACTGGGAGCTTCTCGTACCGGGCTCGATGCAGTATGAAACGATGGAGTTCTACAGGAAGATGATAGAGATCAGAAAGACAAACGCCTTCCTTACCGATCCAAAGGTCACCGTAAACTGTGAGCTCGACGACGAGATAGCGATAATCGTCCACTGGGAGAAAGACGGCAAGGAGGTCGCCTCCGCCCGTCTCGACCCGCACACGAGAACAGTCGAGTATATCTCCGGCTTCAAGGGAGTGTAAGAACGAAAACGGGCTCTACATATCGCGGCGCGAGGG
>CACXBO010000172.1 GCA_902765975.1 Oscillospiraceae bacterium | reverse complement strand
CCGCTCCCGCGCCTCAGCCCAGACCTGTGCAGCAGCCGGCAAGGCAGTACTCCGCGCCCCAGCAACAGTACGCGCAGCCCTCATACCCCACGCAGCAGCAGCCTCAGTACAGCTCGGTCAACCACGGCGGAATTCCGGCTCAGTATAAGCCGATAGGAGCATGGGGCTACTTTGGGCTGAGCATCCTCTTCAGCATTCCCCTCGTGGGTCTTGTCTTCCTCATTATATTCTCGTTCAGCAACGGCAACATAAACCGCCGCAACTATGCGAGAAGCTTCTTCTGCGGAATGCTCGTCGCTTTGATATTTATCGTGATCCTTGTGCTGCTCTACGTGTTCGTATTGAAGGACGAGATCAGCGCCCTCTTAGAACAGTATTCTGTCTATTTCAAGTTTGACCCGAGTTCCTTTGATATAAAAACGATCTTAGGCTTCTGATCGTTTATTCAAGGCAGCGGATATCCCAAAAGGCTATCCGCTGTTTTTTTATTTGCAATGTGCGCTGAATTATTATAAAATTATTGCAAGGCGTATCTGTATCATCCGGACTGCTTTGAATATGATATGATTGGAGGAAGCAGCTTGAAAAACTCTATTTTGAAATCCATTTTTTGTGTTCTCTGCGTTATCGCACTGCTTACCGGGTGCGCTGTCGAGAGGCCTGCGGAGGATTCAGAGCCCGTCCAAAACGGCGAGCTAAATCCGGAGAATGATAGCCCCGTTCCGGAAAAAGAAGCGGAAGCTCAGGATAAAGAACAGGATTTGGGCTTTGAATATTCTGAAAATTCAGACGGTACGCTTTCGCTTACAGGCTATCACGGCTCAGGCGGCGAGCTGTTCATTCCCGCAGAGCTTGGCGGGAAGAGCATTGTCTCATTAGGTGATTGCTCATTTGCGGGTCTTCTTTCTCTGACTGCAGTTCACATTCCGGAGGGCGTTGAGCACATCGGCAGCTACGCCTTTGAGTGCTGCGGAAATCTAAAAAAAGTCTATATGCCCAATTCCCTGAAATCTATTGGCGACGGTGCTTTCTCAGGCTGCGCCAGCTTATACCTTGCCGATTTTCAGGACGGCGTTGAGAGTATAGGACGGGGCGCATTTTTATGCTGCGACTCACTTGTGCAGCTTGAGCTTCCCGGAGCTCTTACTGAGCTCGGCGAATTTGCCTTTGCCGGGTGCGATGTCCTGTCCAGCGTGCGCTTCTCCGGCGACGGGCTTGTCACTCTGCCTGACCGTGTTTTTTACGGCTGTTCTTCTCTCAGGCGCCTTAGTCTCCCCGAATCAGTAACCTACATAGGAAAGAGAGCTTTCTCAGGCTGCGATAGCCTTGAGCATCTTTATTTTTCCGATGATTTGTCTCATCTCGGAGAATATGCCTTTGAGGGCTGTTCAAAGCTTGCTAACGCAGATCTGAAAGCGGAGATTATTCCAACCGGTCTTTTCAGCGGCTGTTTTGAGCTGAAATGGTTTTCCGTGTCTGACGGCGCGATCCGCATTGAGCGAGGCGCCTTCGGCAGTTCCGGTATAACGAGTCTGGGCATTCCCGCCTCGGTTGAAGAAATCGAGCCCGGCGCTTTTTTCCAGATGCGCGGCAGTATTTCTCTCGACGGGGATAATGAGCGCTATCGCCTTATCGACGGTTCACTCTACACCTCAGACGGTAAGACGCTTGTCGCCTATTTCCCTGCTGACCCATATTCCGAAGATATCCAAACAGAGTTCACTGTTCCAGACGGCGTTGAGACGATATGCGCCTATGCATTTGCGGAGAGCGGACTTACTTCCATTTCTCTCCCGGCAACGCTGAAGGAGATCGGGGCTTACGCCTTTGAGGGAGTGTATGTCGAAGACCTGACTATACCTGACGGCGTAGCAGTCGACCCCTTGGCTTTCGGCGATGCGGAACAGGGCGGTGAAGAGCAGAGCCCGGACGAACCTGTCGAAGAGGCTGTTCCTGAGGTCATCGGCTCAGTCGCCGGCGACAGAAATCTTTTCCGTGAAGAGGATTATTCCTGCTTCCGCGAGATCGGAAACGACGAATTCGACGACTGGTGTGAAAGCTATCTCGCATATAATTTGGAGCAAGGTATCAAGCTGAGCCAAAAGGTTATTCCCTATATTATGCGCTACAAGGGCGAGGTCGTTCCACATTTTATTCCTATGACGGCCGTTCAGAACCGCGACCCCTCTATGTGGGCCGAGGCCGCCAACACATTCGGCGACGATTTTGAAGATATGTATCTCATGATGGTGCACGGTCTGTCCACCGAGCTAAGCCGAGGCAGGATTCAGGAGGATCTTATCCTTTACAGCGGACTCTACGACAGCCAGCTTATGGCAGCAGCCGGAACGGACGTTCTCCCGACTCAGAAGCAGCTTGTCGACGCTATCGGCAGCGAATTCTCAGACCCGATTATGATAAGTACGACAACAGATCCTGGAGTTGCAGCCGGCTTCGGCGACACTCTGTTTATCATCTATGCCTCGAGGGAGGCCATGGAGACGCTCGGCGCAATCTGCATCGACGCCGTCGCACACTCGAGCGAGAAGGAAATACTGATGAACCCCAACGCTCATTACCGAATCCTCGACGTGGGTAATATGGCTATCGAGCAGCAGAACGACTGGGATACCGAGTCCTCGATCCTATTTCGCGGATATGTCAAGGTCGAGCTTGTTACTCCGTAAGATCACGCTATAATAAAACTGCGCCGCAGCATTTTGCTGCGGCGCGTTCTTACATATTGGGAAGTCTCAATCGGTAAGCGAGGTCTTCTGGCTTACGTTGACCTTCTTTTCATAGCAGGCGAAAGCGTCTTCAACTCCGGAGGGCACGCCCTTCTTCGTCAGGATGCTGACGATAGGCACGATAACGAGTCCCGCGACCATGGCGATAACTCCGCTGTAGATCGAGTTCTGGAAGACGAAGCCGAGGAGCCCGCCCTGTATCGTGATGAACCCGAGAGATTTGAGAAGCTGAACTATCATCAT
>CACXBO010000171.1 GCA_902765975.1 Oscillospiraceae bacterium | reverse complement strand
CGATATCCCCCTGAAATATTTCCTGCAAAAGAGGCTAAAGAGATGGTTCGTTTCGCCGTGGAAAACACCTAGGCTGTCGTCCGGTTGAGCCGGACGGGCACGGAAAGGATTGCAGTGCGGACTAAGTGGCAATCGGGCAGCGCCTTCGGCAACGGGGCGAACCGGGCGTTAATGGGAAACCACCCCTTCGGCAACGGGGGGCAGCCCGGGGGGAAAACCAGCCCGACCTAAGCCGTAAGATTTACTTTCCGTGCCTCCTCTTTTTATTCGGAAGGAAAGCTATGAAGCATAAAACAAACTTTCGATGGATTATTTCAATAACGCTTATAAGCATCGTTACCTCTATGATCTTTTCCCTCGTCTCCTCTGAGATATTGCGCGGGGCGGGATATCTGATCGCTTTCCTGCTGTTGGCGGTGTTTATCCTGCTCGGCATCGTTTTCGATATGCTTGGAGTTGCCGTAACGAGCGCGCGAGAGGCGCCGTTCCACTCAATGGCGTCTCATAAAGAGAAGGGCGCGAGAGAGGCCCTGAATCTTGTTAGAAAATCTGAGCGGGTGTCAAGCATCTGCAACGACGTCGTCGGAGATATCTCCGGTATCGTGTCGGGCGCGACCGCTGCCGTTATAGCCGCAAATCTGACGAAGGACCTCTCGGCCTCCGTCGTGCTCACTTCGCTTCTCGTAACTGGACTTGTCGCCGGTCTGACGATAGGTGGTAAGGCGCTAGGAAAGACGGCGGCGATCAATTCGGATACGAGGATCGTTCTTATAGCGGGAAAAATAATATCTGTTTTTCATCCGGCAAGGTCCGGAAATAATAAAAAAAGAAACAAGGTCGAAAAATGAACCTTTTAGATAATATCCGATCACCCTGGGACGTAAAGGATATGCCGGAGGAGGAGCTCCCTCAGCTCGCCGCAGAGCTTAGGGATTTCACGGTCCGTTCCGTGGCGAAAACGGGAGGGCATCTCTCGGCAAACTTAGGCGTTGTAGAGCTGACCGTAGCTATCCACAGGGTGTTTGACACATCCAAAGACAGACTGGTATTCGACGTTGGACACCAGAGCTATATCCATAAGCTGCTCACCGGAAGGAGAGACGGATTTTCAAATCTCCGCCAGTTCGGCGGGCTTTCGGGATTTCCGAAGCCTTCCGAGAGCATACACGACGCGTTTATAGCCGGCCACGCTTCAACTTCAGTCTCGGAGGCGCTCGGAATGGCGCGGGCACGGACGCTGAGCGGCGAAGACTACTCGGTAATCGCCCTCGTCGGCGACGGCGCAATGACGGGCGGACTTAGTTATGAGGCGATGTGCGACGCTGGAGCGAGCCGCGAGCCTCTTATCGTTATACTAAACGACAACGGAATAAGCATCGACAGAAACGTAGGCGGAATGGCAAAGTATCTCAGCCGTCTGCGTCTCAGAAGGGGCTACCGAAGGTTTAAAAAGGCTTACCGCAAGGTTATGAACGCGATTCCGGGAGGAAAGTATCTTTATAGATTCAATCATAAAATAAAAGAGTCGATGAAGAGGCGTATACTCAAGTGCGAGATGTTTGAAGACCTCGGCTTTACCTACCTCGGTCCTGTCGACGGTCACGATATACCGGAGCTGATAAACGTCCTCGAGCTTGCCAGAGACCTCAAGTGTCCCGCTGTCGTACATGTGATAACAAAGAAGGGCAAGGGCTATCAGAAGGCGGAGGAAAACCCGTATCTCTATCACGGAGTAGGGCGGTTCGATCCGGACAGAGGAATATGCGAGGATACGGAGCCCTCGTTCTCGTCGGTTTTCGGAGAAGAGATGGTAAAGCTCGGCGCGGAGAATAAGAAGCTCTGTGCGATAACCGCAGCTATGGCTCCCGGCACGGGACTCGTCGAGTTCTCAAAGAAGTATCCGGACAGATTTTTTGACGTCGGTATCTGCGAAGAACACGCTCTGAGCATGGCGGCAGGTCTTGCACATCAGGGAGGAGTTCCCGTCGCCGCGATATACTCAACTTTTATGCAGAGAGGCTACGATATGCTTCTCCACGATATAGGCATCCTGTCAGAGCATGTCGTGCTCGCCGTCGACAGAGCGGGAATAGTCGGAGAGGACGGGGAGACGCATCAGGGAATATTCGACGTAAGCTACCTGCGCACAGTTCCGGGTATGACGGTGTATTCTCCCGCGAGCTTCGGGGAGCTGCGCGATATGCTGAAAGCCGCGGTATGCGAGGTAAAGGGACCGGTAGCCGTCAGATATCCGCGCGGCGGAGAGGGCAGATATAAGGACGGCGGCGCGGAGAGCTCAAGGCTTCTTCGCGAGGGAGAGGATTTCACCCTCGTGACTTACGGAGATACGGTGAACGACGCTTTGACTGCGGCCGACGCATTAAGCGAGAAGGGCGTCGAGATAGAGCTTATCAAGCTCGGAACAATAAAGCCGCTTGATTTCAAAGCGGTCTACGAATCGGTCAAAAAGACCGGAAGACTTATGGTGGTCGAGGAATGCGTATCCTCCGGCTGCGTTGGCGCTGAGCTCGCGGCGCGGCTTACCGAGGAGGCGATGAGTCCGAGAAGGCTCATACTCCGAAATATAGGCGATACTTACGTTACTCACGGCCCGGTCAAAAAGCTGCGCGAGGAATACAGACTCGACGCCGCGTCGATTGAGAAGGATATCTACGCCGCTCTGCCTGACAGAGTGAAGATGAGAGGTAAAGATGACGAAAAAAAGGCTTGACGTGCTGCTTGTAGAAAAGGGTCTGTTCGATTCAAGAGAACGGGCAAAGGCGGTTATCATGTCCGGCGAGGTCTTTGTAAACGGGCAGAGAGCCGACAAGGCTGGCGCGTCGTTTGACGGGGACGTCTCGATCGAGGTGCGCGGCGGCACTCTGAAATATGTGAGCCGCGGCGGGCTTAAGCTCGAACGCGCTCTCGACTTTTTTTCGGGCGACCCGGCGGGAAGGGTGTGCATAGACTGCGGCGCGTCTACCGGAGGCTTTACCGACGTGATGCTGCAACGCGGAGCAAAAAGAGTATACTCTGTCGACGTCGGTTACGGTCAGCTTGCCTGGTCGCTGAGAAACGACGAGCGGGTTACGGTTATGGAACGCACGAACGTTAGATATATAACGCCGGATATGTTTCCCGAGCGGCCGTCGCTCG
>CACXBO010000170.1 GCA_902765975.1 Oscillospiraceae bacterium | reverse complement strand
GAGCGGAGAGTATATGGTCGAACATCCGACGCTGCCCGATGAGCATCCCGAGGTCGCTACGATGTTCAATCTCGCGCCGCAGGAGCCTCTTGAGCTCGCGGCAAAGCTCGTGCCGGAGGGCGGAGCGGGTATCGGTATGCACGTCATACCCGTCGAGAAAGCGATACCGGTCGAGACGGTCTCGGTATCTCAGGAGCATCTGTCGCACTGGCTGAATAAATACGACAAATTCTGCACTATGGTCTGCGCCTGCCGCAAGGCTCAGCGCATACGCGGAGAGGGCGTCGGCGATATCGAGGGACATATGTGCATCGGAGTCGGCGATATTGCCGAGTTCCTCGTAGAGAGCGGTAAGGATGCGCGGTACGTTACCCGCGAAGAGGTTATGGAGATAATCGAGCGCGCCGAGAGAAAGGGATACGTTCACCAGATAACCAATCTCGACGGACCGAACCGCATTGTGGGAATCTGCAACTGCTCCGCCGGAAGCTGCTACGGGCTGAGAACGAGCCAGCTTTTCAACACGCCGAATATGTCGCGCAGCGCATACCGCGCTCACGTCGACGCCGCGAAATGCGTCGCATGCGGCAAGTGCGTGGAGGTCTGTCCGGCCGGCGCGGCGAGGCTCGGACAGAAGCTGTGCAAAAAAGACGGTTCCAAGGTCAAATACCCGATGCGCGACCTTCCGATAGACCACGTTTGGGGCGAGAAGCGCTGGGACAGGAACTACAGAGACACCAATAAGCTTAACTGCTACGACACCGGAACCGCGCCATGCAAGACAGCCTGCCCTGCGCATATTGCCGTTCAGGGCTATATCAGGATGGCGGCTGAAGGCAGATACGAGGAGGCAGTTCGGCTTATAAGGCAGGATAATCCGTTCCCGGCAGTCTGCGGCGCAGTATGCAACAAGCGCTGCGAGGACCGCTGCACGAGGGGTACTGTCGATAAGCCGGTCGCAATAGACGAGATAAAGAAATTCCTCGCGCAGTGGGAGCTCGACAATCCCCTTGATTACAAAGTTATCTGCGAAAACGGCGAGGGCAGGCAGTGGGACGATTTCAGGATAGCCGTAATAGGCTCCGGTCCCGCGGGTCTCACTGCGGCTTACTATCTCCGCACCGAGGGTTATCCGGTGACCGTCTTCGAGAAGGAGGCGAAGCCGGGCGGAATGCTTATGAACGGCATACCTAACTTCCGACTTGAGAAAAAGGTGCTTGAGAAAGAGATCGAAATAATCCGCGGGATGGGCGCAGAGATACGCTGCGGGGTCGAGGTCGGCAGGGACGTCACGATAGAAGAACTGCGCCGGCAGGGCTACAAGGCGTTCTATATCGCTATCGGGCTCCAGGGCGGAAGACTTGCCGGAGTTCCCGGAGAGGATGCAGACGGAGTCGAGTCCGGAGTTGATTTCTTAAAGCGCGTCAACATAGGAGGCGGGGCAGAGCTCAGCGGCGACGTTGTAGTCGTCGGCGGCGGAAACGTTGCGGCCGACGTTGCGAGGACTGCGCTGCGCTGTACAAAAGGCAAGGTAAGGATGCTCTGTCTTGAGAGCCGGGAGGAGATGCCGGCTGCGAAGGACGAGGTCGAGGACATACTCCGGGAGGAGATAGAGATAATAAACGGCTGGGGACCGAAGGAGATACTGACTGAAAACGGGAGAGCGACAGGTGTCGTGTTCAGAAAGTGCGTTTCCGTTTACGACGCCGAGCACCGCTTCAGACCTCTGTACGATGATAACGAGACGATAACCGTTCCCGCGAGCAGCGTACTTATGGCGATAGGGCAGAGCGCAGTGTGGGGCGATCTTCTGAAGGGCACTAAGGTCGAGCTGAGACCTAACGGGACTGCGGCGGCGGATAAGATAACGCTTCAGACTGCCGAGCCCGATATATTCGTCGGAGGCGATATTTTCCACGGCGCGAGATTTGCGATCGACGCCATAGCGGACGGCAAGGAAGCGATGGTATCCATAAACCGATTTGTGCATCCAGGGCAGAGTCTTACGATAGGTCGCGACCTTCGCACGTTTATCGAGCTCGACCGCGAAGACGTAAGCGTTGAGGGCTACGATACCGCAGAGCGTCAGCGCCCCGGCGTAAGAGCGGGAAAGGCAAGGGAGAGCTTCGAGGATCTGAGGCTTCCGCTCACTGAGGAGGAGGTCAAAACCGAGGCGTCCCGCTGCCT
>CACXBO010000169.1 GCA_902765975.1 Oscillospiraceae bacterium | reverse complement strand
AAGGGATCCATCCCAATTACACGCAGACGACCATCAGATGCGCCTGCGGCGAGGTAATAGAGACGGGCAGCACGAAGAAGGATATCAAGGTCGAAATCTGCTCCAAGTGCCACCCCTTTTATACCGGCAAGCAGAAGCTGGTAGATACCAGCGGACGTGTTGACAAGTTCAACAAGAAATTCGGTCTTGCCTGATTCATCTGGTAATAATAGAGCGCTCAAGGGTTTTGCCCTTGAGCGCTTTTTTGCTATTTTGCCCAGCTCAACAGTCCGGAACGCCCGGTGCTTTCAGCGAGCTTTGCCGCCTCCGCGAGCATTTTTGCGGCGTCGGCGCGGGTAAGATCCGACCTTCCGTCGCCTACAGAGAAGACGTCTACGCTTTTGAGATTTGCGGCAGCCTGCGAAGCCCAGGTCGGAACCGCTTCGTCTATTGGGAGACTGACGTTCGTCACACCGAGAGCGTTGTTAAGAATGACCGCAGCCTCAGCGCGAGTTACCGCTCTGTTAGGCGAGAACACGATGCGTCCGTCCCTGTCCTTAGAGCCGGTCACTATATTGCCCAGTACTGCGGCGGCGACGTAGGGCTTCTGCCAAAGCGGGATGTCTCCGTCGTCAAAAAAGCCGGTCTCGCTTACTCCGCTGAGTCCGTCGGAGCCCAACGCGGAGAGGCACATGGCGAGAAATTCGCCACGTGATACGGGAGCGTCCGGGAAAAACAGGTATTCGTTTCCGACCCTTTCCCCTGTGAATACGTCCTTTTCAGCGAGATATACTGCCGCGTATTCCGTTCCGGAGCCCTCAAGATCGGAATAAGAGACCTTCGTCTGCTGTTTCTTTATGCTCACTGTGACCGTAGCCTCGTTGGAGATGTTTCCGCAGGAATCGACTGCGACATATTTGAAGACGTCTTTACCCCTTTTTCCGTCGGACGGAGTGTAGGTAAAGGATGCGCCGTCAAGGGTCATCTCACCCTTTTTCGGCTCCTGAGTTATCGAATAGCTGACCTCGTCGCCCTCGGGATCGACGCTTTTCAGTTCTCCCGCAAACGTGACGGAGCGATAGGTCTCAAATGAGAGATTTTCAGCCACCGGCGCCGAATTCAGGTTTACGGCCGAGATCGAAAGATAGCCCGTAGCAGCCGCGGATGCCGTAGTAAACGCCGCGCAGGCGAGCATTGCTGCAAAAAGCGATCGGATTCTCTTATGCTTCATCATATTACCTCCGAGATAATTGGAATGCTGTTATTCTTAGCGATTAATTGCGTTTTATTCTCTGCTCATATCGCGCAGAAACTGAGAATAATTTCCTAACGGAGGTGTTTCTTTATGACTTATGAGGGCAGGGGAAGGAAGAAGACCGTGGCAAGTTCAAAAAATGGCTCAAAAAAAGAAGCGGTAAAGCTTATTATCGCGGCTTCGCTCACCGCTGCTGCGGCTGTGACGAGGTTTATGTTCCCGGCGGAGCTCGCACAATTAAGAATGGGAGTTCTCGACGCCGTATCGGTCAGCATACCGTACAGGGAGGCGGTAAGCGCCCTCGGCTCTGCGCTGTCGGGGAAAGAAAGCATTACAGTTGCGGCGAAAAGAGCGTGGACGATAGCGACCGGCGAGAGCGGTTCCGAACCGGTTGAAACGCTGAGCGAGACGGACCCGATTGAAGTCAAAGCGGAGGAAAAGGGCAGAGTTATATCTGTCGGCGAGAGCTTGGTCTTCGGAAAGTACGTTGTAGTCAGAGGCGAGAGCGGCGACAAGATATACGACGGGCTTGCTGAGATAATTGCGGAGGAGGGCGCTTACGTTGATGCCGGAGAACTGCTCGGCTCGAAGAAAGCCCAAAACGGTGCGTCTGAGAGTTGAACCGGGAGCTTTTTTTACCTTTGCCGCGCTATTGCTCTTTCTCAAAGAGGGCGAGCTGATCCCCGTAATTGCGGCTCTCGCCGTACATGAGGCCGGACACCTTGCCGCGATCTGCGCGTGCGGTCTGAGGCCTGTGAGTCTTATTGCCGGAACGGGAGGCTTTATAATATGTTACAGAGACGGCGACTATAAAAAAGACGCTGTCGCAGCTCTTGCCGGACCGGCTTTGAGCCTATTGGCAGCTCTTTGCGCTTCGACGCTTCACGCCTCACAGTTTTTTGCAGGACTGAACGCAGCCTTTGCCGCTTTTAACCTTATTCCCATATCGGGGCTCGACGGGGGAAGAGCGATGAGCGCGCTTCTGTCGGTGCGCTGTTCCGCCGACACCGTCAGAAAAACGGCGCTCGTATCCGATGTGCTTTGCCTTTCCCTGCTCTTTTATCTCGGCGCATACGCCGCACTCCGACATTCTAACTATACATTTCTGGTTTCTGCGGTTTATCTTTGTATAATGTGTTGCAAAAACCAAAAAGCTGTAGTAAAATAAACTATAAACTTACAGTGGAGCAGTGTGATGAGACCTGAACTTGAGCGAATTCTTCAAAAGGTGCAGAAGCCTTCAAGATATACCGGCGGGGAATGGGGAGAAACGTTAAAAGACAAATCCGAGGTGGATTTCCGTTTCGCTTTCTGTTTCCCGGATACTTATGAGATAGGAATGTCAAATCTCGGAATGCGCATTCTTTACGGAGCCTTGAACGAGGAACCGGGTCTTTGGTGCGAGCGGGTTTTCGCGCCGTGGGGCGATATGGAGGACGAGATGCGCGCAGCGGGGATACCGCTGTATGCGCTCGAATCCGGCGACCCCGTCAAGGACTTTGACGTTATCGCTTTCTCTCTCGGCTACGAGATGGCATACACGAGCGTGCTCGACCTTTTGGATCTTGCCGGTCTTCCCGTGAGAAGCAAGGACAGGTCCGGACTTAAGCCGATCGTTATGGCGGGAGGCACCTCCTGCATAAACGCAGAGCCGATAGCAGATTTTATCGACCTTTTTCTGATAGGCGAGGGAGAGGAACTCGATCTTGAGGTGGTGCGCCTGCTCAAAAAAGCGAGAGCCGAGGGAAAAACGAAGGAGGAATTTCTCCGCGAAGCGGCGGGAATACCTGGAGTTTACGTTCCGTGTCTTTACGATATCGGCTACGGTGAAGACGGGACCGTCAGGGATATAGCGCCAAAGGACGGAGCGCCCGCGAAGGTCACAAAGCGGATAATAAAAGAGCTCGACTCGGCTTTTTTCCCGACGAAGACAATAATTCCGTCCACAGAGATAGTACACGACCGCGTCGTTCTGGAAGTTATGCGCGGCTGCATAAGGGGCTGCCGCTTCTGTCAGGCAGGTTACGCATACAGACCTGTCCGAAGAAGAAGCGCGCCGAAGCTTCTGGAGATAGCGAAGGAAGCGCTCACAGATTCGGGCTATGAGGAGATAACGCTTTCGAGCCTCTCGACGAGCGACTTTAAGGGCCTCGGCGAGCTCTGCGACGGGCTTCTCGACTGGTGCGAGCCGCGCATGATAAGCCTTTCTCTCCCGTCGCTGAGAGCGGATAACTTTTCAATGGATCTTATGGAGAGAGTGCAGAAGGTCAGAAAGACCGGTCTAACCTTTGCGCCGGAGGCGGGGAGCCAAAGGCTCAGAGACGTAATAAACAAAAACGTGACCGAGGAAGAGCTGCTCAATTCCTGCAAGGTGGCGTTCCGCGGCGGATGGAGCACCCTGAAGCTCTACTTTATGCTCGGACTTCCGACGGAGACCGACGAGGACGTTTTAGCTATTGCAGATCTCGCTCACAAGGTGCAGGAGTGCTGGTATCAGAATACCAACAATCGCTCACGCGGCGTCAAGATAACGATAAGCACTTCTCTTTTCGTTCCGAAGCCGCACACTCCGTTTCAGTGGGAGAGCCAGATATCGAGCGAGACCTATCAGCACAGAGTCGGGCTTCTGAAGGAAGCCGTTAAGAAATACCGTTCAGTCACGTATAACTGGCACAATACGGAGATAAGCCTCGTTGAGGCGGTGCTGTCAAGAGGCGACCGCAGGCTCGGGAACGTAATAGAAGAGGTATGGAAAAACGGCGGAAGGCTCGAAGCGTGGAGCGAGTATTTCTCACTGGAACGCTGGAAAGAGGCAATGGAAAAATACGGACTGAGTATGGATTTCTATGCGTTCAGAGAGAGAGACGAAGCCGAAACGATGCCGTGGGATATGATAGACGTCGGCGTTGCGAAACGATATCTTCTCAGCGAGAGGCACGCTGCCTACGAGGAAAAGATAACGCCTGACTGCAGAGCAAAATGCACGGGATGCGGAGCCTCCGCTCTCGTCTATCCGGGGAAATGCGATGAGTAGGATTTTATTCAAAAAAGAGGGCAGGGCGAAATACATCTCCCACCTTGATATAATGCGCACAATGCAGCGCGTTTTCATACGCGCGGGTGTTAAGATAAAGCATACGGAGGGCTATAACCCGCATCCGTATATGGCGTTCGCCCTCCCGCTCAGCGTCGGAACCGAGTCAGACTGCGAGCTTATGGACTTCACTCTCGTCAGCGGAGCAAAGCTTGAGGAGCTTCCCGAGCTGCTAACCGAGAACGCGCCGGAGGGCATAACGGTGCTCGAAGCCTATGAGGAAGAGGTAAAGCTCAAGCATCTGAAAT
This sequence comes from Oscillospiraceae bacterium, assembly GCA_902765975.1. Taxonomy (GTDB): domain Bacteria; phylum Bacillota; class Clostridia; order Oscillospirales; family Oscillospiraceae; genus RUG626. The sequence goes on along the minus strand of CACXBO010000169.1, from coordinate 1,805 downwards.
GGCTCAAGGTCGGGATAGAGCTCATATACGACGCCGGAGTACCGGAGACAGCCGCCCTCGAGCTGAAGGCTCTTTACTCGGCGGAAAAGCTGGAGGTAGAGAAGACCTCGAAGGGCAAAACGAAAACAGTTGACATAATTCCGATGATAGACAGCATAGCTTTTGAGAGGCGCGATATTAACGTGCTGTACTGCACTGCGGTGATCTCCGCGCAGGAGCCGAGCCTTTCGCCTTCCGTGCTGCTTTCGGCGATAGACGCATACAAACCGGATCTCAGGCCCGATTTCACAAGAGTAAGAAGGCTTGAAATATACGATGAAGAACGCAACATATTCAGATAAGGGAGGATAACGGTATGGAAAAAAAGATACGCAGAATCGGCGTTCTCACCTCGGGCGGCGACGCCCCCGGAATGAACGCGGCAGTCAGAGCCGTAGTCAGAACTGCGCTTGCCTACGGGATCGAGTGCATAGGCATCCGCAGAGGATGGGCGGGGCTTATCTCAAGCGACTTCGTGAACCTTTCCGGCTCGAGCGTCGGACATATCCTTTCCCGCGGCGGCACTATCCTCTACACTGCGAGAAGCGATGAGTTCATGACGGAGAAGGGAAGGCTAAGAGCTGTCTCGACCTGCAAGATGCTCGGACTTGACGGCATAGTCGCCATCGGTGGCGACGGCACGTTCAGAGGCGCCCTCGAGCTTTCACGCCTCGGTATCCCCGTGGTCGGAGTCCCAGCCACGATCGACAACGACGTGGGCTGCACGAACTACACTATCGGTTTTGACAGCGCGTGCAACACGGCTATCGAGTGCATAGACCGCCTGCGCGACACGATGCAGTCGCACGAGCGCTGCTCCGTAGTCGAGGTCATGGGCCGCAACGCAGGCTTCCTCGCCCTCTACGTAGGAATCGCCGTCGGCGCCACCGCTGTCCTCGTTCCCGAGCACGAGCTCGATTTCCAGAAGGACGTTGTAGAGCGCATCCAGGAGAGCCGCCTTGCGGGAAACACGCATTTTATGATAGTCGTCGCCGAGGGCGTCGGGAGCGCCATCGATATCGGAAAGAAGATCAAGGACGCTATAGGCATAGAGCCGCGTGTAACAGTTCTCGGCCACATCCAGCGCGGCGGCTCGCCCACGGCCAGAGACAGAGAGACGGCTACCAGAATGGGATACTATGCCGTCAAGGCTTTTGCAGAGGGCAATCCAAACACGATCATCGGCACGCAGGAGGGCAGCATAGTCGCCATGCCGATCGAGGAGGCGCTTCAGATGAAGAAGTCTCTTCAGATGGAGAGATACAAGATCATGGAGGCAATGCAGCTCGGCGGAGCCGTCCGCACCCCGCAGATGCACGATTGAAGGTTAAACTGATTTGCTCATAGAATATCTCGCTTACCGCCGGCAAGTCCGGCGGTAAGTATGTTTAAAAGCAGTTGCAATTATTCTAAAAAAATTCTTGCTTTTTTCGGAAACCTGTGGTATCATATCAAAGCTTTCGCGGGTAAACCCGCCAATTAGGATGTTCCGCTGCCGAGGGAACGGTATGAACCTCTGACCGGAAGGGAGGAAAAGCATAATGAATTTAGTCGATACTCTTACCGAAAAGTATATGAAGAGCGAGCTTCCCGAGCTCAACGTCGGTGACACCGTCCGCGTTACCCTCCGCGTAAAGGAAGGCAACCGTGAGCGTACCCAGGCGTTTGAAGGCACCCTCATCGCGAAGAAGCACGGCGGCATCAACGAGACCATCACCGTCCGCCGCATCTCCTACAACGTAGGCTGCGAGAAGGTTTTCCCCGTT
>CACXBO010000168.1 GCA_902765975.1 Oscillospiraceae bacterium | reverse complement strand
GTTACAGTTGAGGACGGCGGAGAAACAGTATATCTCCGCTCCTATTCCCTTGCAAGCGGCGAACTGCTCACCGAGCATATTCTTCCCGTCCGTTTCCCGGGTATGCTCTTCCCGATAGACGGCGGCGGAGTCGGTCATTTTTCCGGGACCGAGCTTCATTATTTGACCGCAATGAGAGCCGATGAGCTCTCCGTTTTCACCGACCCATCAAATCCCGCCGCCGGATATCACGAATATGAATTTTATTCCGACGGGCTATTTCTCCGCTATGAGGACTCCGGCGTCGTTATCGGAAGCTTCCTCAACGGCACTTACGAGCGCGTGAGCTTTGACCTCGGTTTTGCATACGAATACTTTAAGGTCGCTTACCGCGAAGGCGACCTGATAGCCTTCAGATTCGGTAGCTACACCGGTGAGCGCTGCTTTGCCTATGACCTAAGCTCAAAAGCTCTCTTTGAGCTTACCGACTACGACCCCGATTTCCGAACGAGATGCGGCGGCGTGGCGGTCAGGGATAACGGAAACGGAACTCTGACCGTTCGGCGCGGCGGCACGCCCGATACCGAGATATCGCTTTATCGCAGAGGCGAAACCCTTTGGGGCGTGAGTGAAAACTACGTTGTGACCGTCCTCAGCGCGGGTGAGCCCGCGATCTGCACGGTGTACTCTCTCGACGGAACACCGCTTTTCCGGGGCGAGCTGCCCGGCGAGGGAAGCCTCGGATATATGCTCTATGATGACGGAGGCTTCTTCTTTACGAAGACCACCTACGGATCGATCACGGGGTATAAAAGCGAGGACGTTTCCTCGATATACTATCTCGACCTCAGCGAGGCAACGCCTCCTGAGCCTCCGCATCGCGATCCAGCTCTGACTGCGGCGATAAAGCCAATTGAGGAAAAATACCCTGTTAGCGTCGTATACGGAGAGGACGCCGTCGTAATCGGTCGGGGCTTCAGCGCCGACGTCGCCGAGGGCGGCGAGGAGGTCTTGAACGCAGTGGAAATGATAGCGGATTTTCTCGATAAGTTCCCAGAGGGCTTCATCAGCGAGATGTATTCCTATACCGGTATGTTTAATCCCACCCACCTCACCTTCTGCCTTACCGGGCAGCTTTACGCTTTGGGCGAGAGCGGAACGTCCAATCCCGCCGCTTTCGCGTTCCGTGAGAGCGACGAGCAGTATATAGTTATAGACGTTACGCAGATATACTCGCTTGAGCAGAATCTCGCCCATGAGATGATGCACGCCATCGACACCTACCTCAGCGCGATAAACTTCGACGAGGTCTATCCGGAGTGGGACAGCTATCTGCCCGAGGGCTTCTCATATAACGGCGGCTACAGGGATGCGGACGGAAACGACTATTTCAACACTGACTATACCATAGTGAGCGGTCAGCCGATCTGGTTCGTCGACGTCTACTCGAAAACTCTCGCTATCGAGGACCGCGCAGTAATGTTCTCTGCAATGTTCACCGGAGTAAAGGAGGCGTTCTGGACCACCGAGCGGCACGTCACCGAGAGGATGGGCTACCTTGCCTCCGTAATTAGAAAAAATTTCCGCTGCCTCGACGGAGCGGAAAAAACGATATGGGAGCGGTTCGTTAAGTAAAGAGCGGCATAGTAATGCCGGATACAGCCTATGAGACGCCGGTCGTGTTGGGTTCGCCACCCGACCTTCCGCCGTCCGGGGCTGTATCTTTTTTATGCTCGCGGCTAAGCAGGCGGCAATTTAATTCATACAATGCGGTTTTGTTGGAATCCCATGTGAGCCTTGATAATGCGTCACCGTAAGTCATCCACTCCAATCCATTATGCTCACACGAAAGCGCCATTTCCGAAACGCATTCAAAGCCAAATGTGTATTCCGGAATAACTATTGTATCAGGCGACCACAAATCTCTGTGTTTTTTTGAAATGACATTGGCTGGAATGTACGCCGTAGAAGTTAGAGAGATAATATTTACCGCTTTGACTGAGGTCTCTTCGTAGATTTCTCTCGCTGCGGCTTCTATCGGCTTTTCATCATCTTCGCCGCCTCCAGCAACAAACTGATACTGATCGACGTCTGATCGATGTAAAACACAATATTGTAAATTCGGTTCCAGCCTATATGGAATTGCCAATATCTGAAATGGCGCTCTCATAACAACCACCCTCACAAGACTCGATTTTTGATCGGATTTCAGTCTCCATTCAAAATCTTTACCGCCCTTCACGAGCGGCGGACATCACGTCCGAATGGCGCATTGCAATCAGCGCTTTTCGTATGGATTCCAGATAGCCGTTAGGCTCAGTATAATAATTTCTCATAATACGCTTTGTCCTCACCCTTGAACACGTTAAAGATTACCCGGTCGATTTGGCCTTTGTGTTCCGATAGCCACGTTTCGACCGTTTCAACCGCGATCTCTGCTGCGCGTTTGTTAGGAAAACAGAAGACGCCGGTCGAGATACAGCAGAACGCGACCGAGCGCAATCCGTTCTCCGCGCAGATATTCAGCGTATTTTTGTAGCAGTCAGCAAGGTCCTTTTCAAGCGCGGGCGAAAGCCCCCCTTGTACGATCGGTCCGACGATGTGGACGACCTTTTTCGCCGGAAGATTATACGCGTCGGTCAGCATCGGAACGGCGGTCGGCTGCAGATAATCCGCGCCGTTTTTTTCCCGGAGCTCGCTCATCCGCCGCGCACATTCCGCACGGAGCTGAACTCCTGCGAAGGTGTGAATACAGTTGTCGATGCAGGCGTGCATCGGCACAAAGCATCCAAGCATCTGCGAGTTCGCGGCGTTCACGATCGCGTCGACGGCAAGGCGCGTGATGTCGCCCTGCCATATGGAAAGCCCGTCGCGGATGACCGGAATATCTGAAAGCCCCACGATACCGTTTTCGCGGATTCGCTCGCGCAGGTATTCATCCTGCACGGTGAGAACGGCTTCGTCCATTCTTTTCGGCATGCGGATATTCATCAGAGAGCGAAGGATGCGCCGTTTGCCATCCGCGTCGTCCGGAGTTTGTAAGTTTTTATACTGATCGGAGTCCGACTTGAACGCTTCAACAAGGAAGTCCAGCCGCTCTGTCTGTGTTGAATTTTCCTTCATGGAATTACCTTCTTTCTACCGCTCCAACGGGACAATTCCCGCAGCGCAGACGATGCTCCTGTCGCCGGCTAATGCATACTGCGCCAACAGTTCGCCGGATATCCGGCTTATGCCTGCCGGAGTGAGGGCATTATTCTTTATAAGTATGCATCAGCGAAAAGAGCCGGGTTCTTCTGTGCAGTCGCTGTGTTTTAGCCCTTTTAAAAAGGCGAAAGCTATCAATAATTCATCAGAGGCAAAAGTACAGATAAACCCGCGTAATTACCGGATAATCCAGCATTTACGCGGGTTTTAATCTTGGCGCGGAAGGAGGGATTTGAACCCTCGCGCGGCTTTAGACCGCCTACTCCCTTAGCAGGGGAGCCCCTTCGGCCTCTTGGGTAC
>CACXBO010000167.1 GCA_902765975.1 Oscillospiraceae bacterium | reverse complement strand
GTTTATTCGGGAACAAATGAGACTTTGCGGCAGTCTAATAAGTATAATTCACCAGCTAAGGGGGATAATTACAATGAAAAAGCTTATCGCATTATTGCTCGCGCTGGCTCTCGTCCTCTCGCTCGCAGCCTGCGCGGAAAAGCCCGGCGCCGTCGACGAGCCGGATAACGGCGGGGTGACCTCAGAGCCGGGCGGCAAGACCGGGGACTATTCGGACCGCAAGCCGACCACAGGCTCAGACGGCGGGCTCTGGACCGGAACGACCGGCGAGAGAGAAAGGAACGGCGATTCGTTTGACGGCTGGACGGAGGACTATGCTCTGGGCGGCGCAATGGTCGAGGCGGAGACCGATGCGGACTACGCTGTCAAGGCTTCCGCGCCTATGGCGCCGTCCGACGCCTCGGGCTACGGGGCGGAGACTGACGGCTACTGGGAGATGCCTGCGCCTGAGCCTGAGCCTGAGCCGGCCCCGGGCTACGACGTCGGAGAAATGCCGGTCGATCCGGGCGAGCCCTGGGAGCCGACCGATCCCGTTTATCCCGGCGACCCGGACGAGCCCTGGGAGCCCGTTCTGCCGGAGATAGAGGCGGAGCCCTTCATGCTCACTGCCGCAGAGTGGAACGACAATGAGAACTGGCCTTTCTTCACTAATCTCGTGAACACGGGCAGGATCAGCTTCCCGGTTTACGGACTTGACCCGACGCACAGGATAAAGGTCACGGTGACAGGCGGCGCCTACGCTTCCGTCGAGCTGCTTGACAAAGAGGGCGGCGTTATCTGGAGCGGCGAGGCGGATAAGGACGGAGTCTGCTACCTTTTCTATAAGGACGGCGAAACGCCGACGTCCGTGAGAGCGGGCGGCGAGACCTTCCCGCTTGCGTCCGAGGCAGCTGCCGACCCCGACGACCAGCAGGGCGCGCCGGTCATGCAGCCCTCCGACGAGGTCGAGATAACCGCTGCGGGAGAGGAGCGCAGTGCGCTTCAGATAATGTTCATCGTTGATACAACGGGCTCGATGGGCGACGAGATGCTGTTTTTGCAGAAGGACTTCAGCTCCATAGCGGCGGCGGAGCAGGAGGGCACGGAGTATTCCGTCTGCTTCTACCGCGACGAGGGCGACGACTACGTCACCAAGGTCTCCGAGTTTACGACGGACGTCGAGGCTGTCCAGACTCTCATTGAGAGCGAGTACGCCACGGGCGGCGGAGACTGGCCGGAGGCTGTCGCTCAGATACTTAACGAGACGCTTACGCCCGACTTTGCCGCGGGACACAACGGCTGGAGAACAGACGCGGTCAAGGTCGCCTTTATGATATTCGACGCGCCTCCCCACGACGGCACAGAGGCTGAGGTAGCAGCCGCTGTAGAGCGCGCGGCGAAGATGGGCATACGCCTCGTTCCCGTCATCTGCTCCAACGGCGAGCGCGAGACGGAGCTTTTCGGCAGAGCTCTCGCCATACTCACCGGCGGAACTTACGTTTTCCTCACCGACGACTCCGGCATCGGCTACAGCCACCTTGAGCCGATAATCGGCGCGCACGACGTTGAGAAGCTGCACGATATCATCGTCAGGATAATAAACGAATTTAGACCGTGATACTAAGCTGCGGCGCGGAAAAAGCCCCGTCGGTCCTGCTGACCGACGGGGCTTTTATTATGCTTTTCCCTCAGCTTACTATCGCAACTCCGGCGCTGCAGCCGAGGCGCACCGCTCCCGCCTCTATCATGGCGAGGGCGGTCTCTTTATCTCTTATCCCGCCGGCGGCCTTTATCTTCACCTCGTCGCCGACGACGCTCTTCATAAGCCTCACGTCCGCGACTGTGGCTCCGCCGGTCCCGAAGCCGGTTGAGGTCTTTATGAATTCGGGCTTCACCTTAAGGGCGACGCGGGCTGCGTTCTCTATATCCTCGGGCCCGAGGTAGCAGTTCTCGAATATCACCTTCGTCGCGGCTCCGTTTGCGCGGCAGAGGTCGACTATCGCCGCCATCTCGTTCTCGATGTAGTAAAGGTCGCCCGCCTTCAGGCGCGGCACGTTCAGCACGTAATC